>JBOHXA010000380.1:0-1341 GCA_050737335.1 Limisphaerales bacterium
GGATGGACTAAAATGGTGTCCATCGTGCCAACTGAAACAATGTGATGCCCTTTGACTTTGCGGCGCGTGTTCAATAGCAACACGGCCAAACATTCGCAATCCGGGTTAAAATGCGGATTCGTGGCAATGTGCAAACGCCAATAATCGGCGGCTTTGTCGGGTGTCTCGCAATGCTGCATGGCGTCCGGCGTCGGACATTCCCGCAAGGCGGTCACTTTATATTCATACGGGCCGACCGCAAACTTGAACGGTTTAACAAGCGGTTCCATGCCGGGAAAAACAGGTGTCATATTATTCATGGCGGTTTCTCCGGTTAGGCGGGTTTCTGGTCGGCGGCAAAATAGCTGCCGTATTTCCTGCGGGGGTCAAACCTTACGGATTGGTCACGAAACAATCCGCAAGGGTGCTGCCAAGACTGGCGGGCGTTGTTCCAATGAAAACCAAGCTCTGACAAAACGGCGGTGACGGTGACGGGCTGTTTTCCGTCAAACTGAATCCAAACCCATTTGCCAACCACTTCGGCAAGTTCAAAAAACTTCGGCGTTTCCCTGCGGAGCAAAGCCAAAAGCTTTTCAGTGGTTAAGGCGCGGTTCGCGTGCCTGCGGGCGGTGTTAATCTTTGGCCGGTTGTCCGGTTTTATTGATGATTGCTGGACGGCGTTTGCTGGTGCTGCTGCTTCAACTTTAATTTTGTTTTTCATAAGCTTTTTTTTGATGTTCGCCGTCCGTGTCTCGCCGTATGCCGCTTGCTTCACCCCCGGCGGAGACAGCTTTTGAACCAGATCAGTTTTATTTGCGGCGTGCATGGGGCATGACAGTGAAAGCTTCGGCGTTACCTGATAGCCGGGTCGCTGGCGTGTCCTCATGCCCTTCGTCGCTGGAAATAAAACGCCCCGCGATAGCGGGAATTAGCAGTTTGAAAAAGATGGCGTAGCAGCAAGCGGGCTACGGTGAGCAAAAGGAAAGGCGCTCCCCTAAAAAACGCGCCATGTCAAAAACACCAACCAAAAACCTCTAGCCTCGCAGAGTCGCCGAAGGCTCAATTCCGGTGCTTCTGACTTCTGGCTGGCGGTGAGTAGCCGGGAGCCGGGGTTTGCAGGGTGGAGGGGCAAACTCAAAGGCGCACGGCGGAACACGGACGGCCAGAGGTCAGATTGACATGGGGCCGGAACAAGTGGCGCAAGCTGCGCGGTGGCTTGCCACGCTGAAAGCGAGCGGCAGCTTGTGCCTCTTGGACGGCGGGGAAATGGAAAAGCGGCTGAACCGAAGTCCAGCCGCGAAATTTTATTGGCGCGGTCAATCTCCGTGCCGGTTATTTGCGGTTTAGAAAATACCGTCCATC
>JBOHXA010000381.1:0-1781 GCA_050737335.1 Limisphaerales bacterium
GGCACGTCGCCGAAAAACATTTCGCTGCGCATGGTTTGATAATCCTGTCGCCAGAGGGACAATTGGTCGGCGGGCGGAACAAGACGGAGCGCACCGGGCCGGAGTGTCTTGTAATCTACCCAAGACCAGCGGAAGAAAATTTCGCGATGGGCGGCGACTCGTTTGAACAAGCCCGCATCGGCCATCGCTGCAGCGGCAACGCCTTTGTTGATGAGACACCAGAGGTCGTAGTAATGCCGGGCGAGGCGCACCTTGCGCGGCTTGTCCGCCGGACGAAAGGTTTCTTCATGGAGGAGCATGGCCTTTTCCCAAAATGTGCGGCGCGGCGCGACTGCGTGGACGGGAAATGTATCCGGGCCGAGAATTTGCGGAAACGCTTCCGCAAGATATGACTGAATTTGCGGCCTCTCTGACGGCTCTGTCCGAACGCGCGCCAAGTTCGATTTTTACCACCGGCTGAACGTAAGCGGCGGTTTCAATCACCGCCGGATAGAAAAACGATAACGATTGCCCATCGGGATCGGCTGGGTCTTCTTCCAATTTCCAAGCGGCATCCGCCGGCAGCACTGATTTGAATCGCGCGGCAAGAGCCGGTTGCAAAGAATGACGGATGCGCTTTTGACATTCGGCTTTGAGCGCATCCAATCGCGCACGCTGTTGTTTTTTGCTTGGCGCGTGTTCGGGGCCACGGTCGCCGCCGAAGCCGAGAAAATCGCGTTCAATGACAACATCAATGTCCTCCGAAAATCGCTCGATGAGTTTCCAACCTTTGGCGAGCGACGTGCCGCCTTTGAAAGTGAAGTGTGATCCCCATTCCGGCAGTTGAAATAATTCACGCAGCGTCCAGCAGACCCAAAAATCTTTTTCCACGCTGACCGCATGAAGGCCGAGCTTCGCCTGCGCTTCGTTGCAAAGGCGACGGCGCTGGTCAGGCGGAAGTTGGGCGAAAGATGGCATGGTTCAATTCTTTGAAGTTTCGGTGACCTGCTGCATAAACCTGGCAATCCATGCCGGAGCGTAGCGGACATCTTTGAGCAGTTGCCGTTTGTCGGCGGGCTTGAGGCGTTGGCGGAGGGTATCCGATACATGACCGTCCACATGGCGTTGACCCAAGTGACGCAATGCTTGAATCACCAGTCCGCTGATTTTTCCGGCGGTTGTCATGTTGCGCGGCGTGGTGCGTTTGAGGACAATCTGAAGTTTGCCAAGCTGAATCCGGCGCGGGGAGCCGTCGGTCAGAAAAACAATTTTCATCGGCACTTGATCCGAGAGGCCAAGTAGATTGGCAGCGTAAGCGCCAGAGGGTTGCAGGCGAACGGCATCGCGCCCTTGCAATGCTTGGGCGATAGCATCTATCGAAGGCGAAAGCTGTCCAAGTTGCGGGTCGTGGCGCGGATAATCGTAAAGACCACGCGCCAGCTTTCGGATGGTGCCGCTTTGTGAATGACGGGAAAGAACCTTGTCCACGGCGTCGCGGCTGCCAAGGTCCATGAAATCCCTGGCAGTGAAAACCCAACCCCTTCCGCTGGCTTTCACCCGCTGGAGGATTTGGCTGTCAATGGATTTTGCGTGTTTGCCCATTTAATTATTAATTATTGTCAGAAAAAATATACAGTTTTTCTGACAAAAACAAGCTGTTTTTCGGTGGATCAAAACAAATCGCTTCTAACATTCATGTATTCTCCGCTTATTCTGCGGCGAATAACGCCTTTTTCACCGCAAAATCATCATCCGCTTCATCGTGAATTTTACAATCGCGGATCCAGTGAGTTCCTCCCACC
>JBOHXA010000382.1:0-1811 GCA_050737335.1 Limisphaerales bacterium
GAAGCGCGCGGCAGGCGGAATGGATCGCGTACAACCCTCGGACTCACTGTTCATGGAAGGGTCCCTTTCTTTGGCAGGCATTTGAATCATGGACAGGGAGACGCATCGGCTTGGCGGCCGGGTCCAGGACTGCGGTGGCGACTCTGAGAGCTTTCGGGGTCACCGATTTCGAACGATCGCCGATTGTCCGATAAAAACTTTCCGGCCCGATGATTATCTCTCGTAGCAAAAGGGGCGTTGCAGCCGCTGCGCTCCAGGCCATGCGCTGGTTCGGCCATTTATTTGAAAACTCGGGCATTTTAAATCAAAATTACCTGAGTTGCGGGTGGGCTGCCAGAATTTGGTCCAGTTCCTGTTTTGCGTCCGCAAAACCCGGTGAGAGCCGCAGCGCTTCGCGATACTCCTTTACGGCCCGCGAGCATTCATTCTGGTCGCGCAATGCCTCGGCCAGGCGATAATGCGCCTTCAATGCGTCGGGCGCCAGTCGCAGTTCCTCTCGGAATTGATCGGCGGCTTGGGCGGGCTGATGGTCGTTGAGATAGGCAAAGCCCAAATTGAAATGGGCCTCCGGGTCATTCGGTTGCAACCGCGCCGCCCTGGCAAATTCGGTTATGGCTTCGGCCATTTTACCCTGGCCGGCCAGGGCCACGGCGAGGTTCTCGTGAGCCGCCGAAAAATCAGGTTGAAGGCGGACTGCCTCAGAGAATTGAGCGATGGCACGCGCGGGCTGGGACGCATTCAGAAGGACGGTTCCCAGATCATAATGGAATTGCGCGTTACTCGGATCAAAGTTCACAGCCCGCGACAATTCATCGGCGGCGTTCCGGGTTTTTCCTTCCTTCAAAAACGCCTTGCCCAGAGCATTGTGGGCTTCGGCAAAATCCGGATCATCGCTCAGCGCAGCCGTAAAACGCGCGATGGCTTCGTCCATTTTTCCATGGTCAAACAGGAATTTTCCGAGGTTATATTGGAAACCCGGATTATCAGGCGCGGATTTTGCCGCAAGGTTAAGATGTACGAACGCTTTGTCAGGGTCGCCCAGATTCCACAGGACCTGGCCGAGAAAAAATTGGCCGGCAGGGTACTGCGGATCAATCCTCACCGCGTCCCGGCAATACTTTAGCGCCTCCCGATCTTGGCCGGCTACTTCCAAAGCCTGTCCCAGGCAGGCGCAGGCGACGGCATTGTCCGTTGTCACTTTAATGGCTTGAGTAAACAGCGTGATACTATTGCGCCAGTATGAAATTTGGATCGAAGTGAGCCAAAAACAGGCAGCCAGAACCACGATGCCGGCCGCGGCCGGAATAAAGAACACTCGCCGCCGCGATTCAAAAAAATCGGCCACGGCCCATGTGACTAGACAAAACAGGCCAATATCCGGGATGTACGTATAACGGTCCGCCATAGATGCCGGACCGATTTCCACAAACCCAATAACCGGAACAAGTGTGCCCAGAAACCAAAACCATCCTGTGAACAGATACGGCCATCGCTTCGATAACCCAACGAATGCGATCGAACAAATCAACAATAAAACCCCCGAACCAATAGCCAGGAGCGCTATTCCGTGGTGAACGTAGGGATAAACGATGGACAGGTTGATCGGCCAAAATGTTTTTGCAATATACCGTTCATAGGCCCAAAATGCGTTTGAGACGCGAAAGGAGAGCGGGTCGTTCACCACCACAGCTCCGCCGCGTTTTTGGACGATGTATGTCACTACGCATTCAGCGCAGGAGAGAGCAAAAAATGGGAGCTTTTCCAACAGTAGCGGCCCTCGCATCTTTCCTGTGAATTGGAGGGGTTGGAAG
>JBOHXA010000383.1:0-4432 GCA_050737335.1 Limisphaerales bacterium
GAATGTGGGGCTTCAGTTGGCGGATTTTGTAACAACAATTATTGGCCTTCGGTTTTCATCGCATCCCAAGATTTCCCCTTTTTGGGATTCGCTGAGCGAGCGGTGCTTTTATTTTTACCAGGATAACGGCCGAAGAATTAGCAGCTTAAAGTTAATGCGAGGCGTAAAGTAAAAATGCGCTGGACAACCTTTCGGCTCGCGGTCGGGACAAGAAAGCCCAACTTCCAACGCGCATTCAATATCGCATGCCGTGCCACGCTTGTCACTAACAATAACTTGTTAATTATGAAGCATTTACGAAAATTCCTCGTTCTTTTTTTATTTCCTTGACTCCTGATTGGAATATGACCAAAACAGGCCCCCGTTCTTGAACGGGGGCCTGTTTTGGCTATTTTCCCATTTTTTCAAATAATCCGTTAAGCGTAATTGAGATGTTGATGAGTCCATTTCCTGGATGCGACGGGCAAATTCCTTATGTCAACACTTCGGAGAGTCATCCAAACATTTTCAAAGCAGCCCACTACCCGTCAAGCGCAATCATTGCCTTTTTCCCCGTTCCTTTTTACTTTAACCGGATGCCTTTTGATTCATTTCGCGAATTTCTCAGCGCGCTCGAGCGCGCGGGCGAGTTGAAAAAAATCGCGCAGCCGGTCGCCTCCGAACTGGAAATCACCGAGTTTGCGAATCGTGAAATGAAATCGCCGGCCGGCGGCAAGGCGCTCCTCTTCGAGAAACCCACGGTCAATGGCCAGGTTTCGCCCTTTCCACTGGCCATAAACACAATGGGTTCGTGGCGTCGCATGGCTATCAGCATGGGCGCGGATTCTGTGGATGCCGTCGCCGCGGAGCTGGGCGCGCTCATGAAAGCCAAACCGCCCACGGGTTTTCGCGAGGCCATCAAACTCCTTTCCACCGCCCTGGATTTGCGGCACGCCAAACCCAAAATCGTCAGCGACGGCCCCTGCAAGGAAGTCATCCATAAATTTGACGCGCCAGTGACTCGTAAAGATGCCTGGCCAAAGGCGCCGGACATTTCAGCCTCGCCATCCATTTCAACGATTCAGCCTTTTAACGCGCCAACCCTCTTGAATCTTCCAATTCAACAATGCTGGCCCCTTGACGGCGGCCGTTTCATCACGCTTCCCTGCGTGGTGACCAAAGACCCCGATTCAGGCGAGCGCAACGTGGGGATGTATCGCATCCAAATCTACGATGATCGCACCGCCGGAATGCATTGGCAGTTGCAGAAGGTGGGCGCGCGCCACGGCCGGCGCTATTATGAATCCGGCGCGCGCATGCCCGTGAGCCTGTTCATCGGCGGCGACCCGATCTTCGCCTTTTGCGCCACCGCGCCATTGCCGGACGGCCTGGATGAATTTCTGCTGGCCGGTTATCTGCGCAAAAAAGCAATTCCGCTGGTCAAATGCGAGACCAACGATTTGGAAGTGCCCGCCAATGCCGATTTTGTAATCGAAGGCTACGTGGACCCCGCCGAGCCATTGCGCGAAGAAGGACCCTTCGGCGATCACACCGGATATTACACCTTGCCCGAGCCGTACCCGGTTTTTCACATCACGGCCATCACGCATCGCAAAGATGCGGTCTATCCGGCCACGATTGTCGGCATTCCGCCAATGGAGGATTTTTTCATCGGCAGCGCGAGCGTGAAGCTGTTTCTTCCGATCTTCAAAATGAATTTCCCGGAGATCGTGGACCTCGCGCTTCCGGCCGAAGGTGTCTTCCATAACCTGGTTTTTGTCAGCATCAAAAAGAGTTACCCCATGCAGGCGTACAAAATAATGCACGGCCTTTGGGGCATGGGCCAGATGATGTTTACCAAATATATCGTGGTGGTGGACGACGACGTGGACGTTCACAATACCAGCGACGTCCTGTTTCGCCTGTGCGCCAACACCGACCCGCAACGGGATTCCCTCTTTACCAAAGGCCCCGCCGACGTCCTGGACCACGCGACAACCGAAATCGCCATCGGCGGCAAACTGGGCATGGACGCGACCAAAAAACTTCCCGGCGAAGGCTTCAAACGCACCTGGCCGCCGCTCATAAAAATGGACGAAGCCGTGAAAAGAAAAGTGGACTCAATTCGATGATTTACTGTCCCATCCCCGATCCGTCCATCGGAAGTCCTTGTGTTGGTTTTATGAATGAGCCTAAGATTCGGCCCGATTCTCTATGACGACATTATATTCTCTCCCTCGTTTGGCGTGGATTGTTTTACTTTTACTGGCTGCCGCCTGTGGCGGCGCGCAAAAGGCGCTGGCTGATGTTCGGATGCCTCATGTCTTTGGTGATCACATGGTGTTGCAACGGGAAAAGCCGATTGTGATTTGGGGCTGGGACAATCCGGGCGCGACGGTGACGGTGCAGTTGGGCCGCGAAAGCAGGCGCGCGCGCGCCAACACGCGCGGCGAATGGAAGGTGACGCTTCCGGCCATGCCGGCGGGCGGCCCTTTCACGCTCACGGTGACCGGCTCCAGCACGGTGACATATGATGACGTGATGGTGGGCGAGGTCTGGCTGTGTTCCGGCCAGTCGAACATGGAATTTGGCATGGGCATGGTCACCAATTCGGCGGAGGAAATCGCCGCCGCCGATCATCCGGCCATCCGGCTGCTTCTGGTGCGGCGTGACTGGGAGCCGCAGCCGAAGGATGACATAATGGCCACGTGGAAAAAATGCACGCCGGAATCGGTGACCGAAGGCGGCTGGAACGGATTTTCCGCGGTTGCCTATTTTTTTGGCCGGGAATTGAACGAAAAACTGGGCGTGCCGGTGGGCTTGATTGAATCCGACTGGGGTGGGACGCGCATCGAATCCTGGACGCCGCCTGAAGGTTTTGCGATGGTCCCGGCTTTGAAGGATGAATATGAGCGCGTCGAAGCGGGCGAGCCGGGCAACCCGGTGCATCAGCGGCTTTTGGGCGCGACGCTTGACCAGTACGACCGATGGCTCGCAGCCGCGCGGGCGGCGATGGCGGCGGACACGGTGTCGCCGCCGGCGCCGAAATATCCCGAAGAACTTCAGGGACCCCAGGATTTGCAGGAGGCCACGGCGCTTTACAATGGCATGATTCATCCGCTTCTGCCGCTGGCGATGCGCGGCGTCATCTGGTACCAGGGCGAGGCAAATGAGTCTGATGGCCTGAAGTATTATCAGCGGATGAAGGCGCTCATCGGCGGTTGGCGCAAAATCTGGGGTGAAGGCGATTTTCCCTTTTACTTTGTGCAAATTGCTCCGTGGAATTATGGCGATAATCCCGAAAACCTGGCCAAACTTTGGGAAGCCCAGACCCTGGCGGCCGATACCATACCCAATACCGGAATGGCGGTCATAAACGATATCGGCAACCTCAAAAACATTCATCCGACGGACAAGCAGGACGTGGGGCATCGGCTGGCGCTGCTGGCGCTGGCCAGGACGTATGGGCAATCGGGCCTGGTGGATTCAGGGCCGACGTTCAAATCCATGAAAATTGAGGGCAACACAATCCGGATTAAATTCGACAATATTGGAACCGGCCTTGCCAGCCGCGATGGAAAGCCATTGGACGATTTTGAAATCATTGACGCGGATCATGGCGGCTTTGTAAGCGCAAACGCCCGGATTGACGGCTCCAGCGTCGTGTTATCGGCCCCGGGCGTCGAGCATCCGGTTGCGATGCGTTTTGCCTGGAGCGGTTTGGACGAGCCGAATTTGATGAACCGGGAAGGATTGCCGGCGGGCGCTTTTCGCGCCGGAACGATGCCCAGGCGCGACTGGTTGAGCGAAAACGTCCCGGAGATAAAAGATTATCATGTGGTCTATAGCCTGGACTTGACGAAGCTGGGCAGGAAGATTTCCTATCAGACGGATAAGCGCCGAAAGATTCACCGGCCATTCGATCGCATCGCCTATTTTGTCGAATTGCAGGACCGGGACGGGAATGACGAGGACCTTTTTGTGTCCATGGACGCCTTTACCAGCGACATCTCAAAAATTGGCGTTCCATACTTTGGGTCCGGGGAATTTTTTCAACAGGACGTCACCAACATGGACGTCTTTTCCAATGTGGGCGGCATTGTGACAGGAACAGGGTTGTCGGGCGGCAATATTGAATTTTGGCCGAACAATTACGCCCAGGCCAACAGCGCGCGCGTGCCGAATGCGTCGAATGACGTGTTTGATTTTGGCGATCAACCGACGGACCCGGCGGATGGTTACGGCTCGATGCAGGTGCATAATCATGACGCCCGCCAGACTTTGTTTGCAATCAACCACTGGAGCGAGGGCCGGCATGCGGACGTGGGCATCGGCAACCAGCCTCGCGGCAACCCGGACTGGACGTTCGCCGGCAACGCGGAGAATTACGACTCGATGCGGTTAATGGTCTATGTGCGGTACGATCAGGAATGAGGGTTGCGTGATACTGATC
>JBOHXA010000384.1:0-15804 GCA_050737335.1 Limisphaerales bacterium
CCGAACCGTCCGCGAATTCCTGCACGGCGGGATGTTCGAGCGGATTCAATCCTCCCATTGAACTGTGGCCATGCTTGTCCAAATTTATTCTCCGCTTGATTTTATTGCCGGCCTGGCGCAATTTGGCGGGCGATAATTGAAGTAAAAATTAAAACTAAAGGAATGTATTATGGCATTTGAATTACCACCGCTCCCGTATCCCTCAGACTCTTTGGAACCTCATATTGACAAGGCCACGATGGAAATCCATCACGGCGGCCATCACAAGGCTTACGTGGACAATCTCAACAAAGCCGTCGCGGGCACGCCGCTCGAAAAGAAATCGCTCGACGCCATCGTCAGCGATCTCGCCTCCGTGCCTGACAATATCCGCGGCCCGGTGCGTAACAATGCCGGCGGGCACTGGAACCACTCATTCTTCTGGCCACTCCTTTCAACCAAAGGCGCCAAAGCGCCGACCGGAAAACTGGAAGACGCCATCAAAACCGCCTTTGGAAGTTTTGATGCTTTCAAGGAAAAATTCGAAGCCGCCGGGGCAGCCCGTTTCGGCAGCGGTTGGGCTTGGCTGGTGTCGCACAATGGAAAATTGGAAATTGTTTCTACCGCCAACCAGGATAATCCGCTCATGGGCAAGGCTGTTTCCGGCGCCGAAGGCAAACCCATCATGGGCGTGGACGTGTGGGAACATGCCTATTATCTAAAATACCAAAACAAGCGCGGCGCGTATTTGAAGGCTATTTGGAACGTGATTGATTGGAATGTCGCGGCCGGGAATTTTTAGGAGCGCCGGCGACTTGCGCTCCAAAGCAAAAGCAAGACGGGCCCGAATGATTATCTCCGCTTCATCGCGGCCCGCTTCAGCTCGCGGTCGGCCTCGCGCTTCTTCAAGTCTTCGCGCTTGTCAAATTGCTGCTTTCCCTTGCCCACGGCCAGCGCCACTTTCACCTTTCCGTTTTTCCAATAAAACGACAACGGAATCAAGGCGTTCCCCTTGACGGCGGCAAGGCCAAATAGTTTTCTTATTTCGGGTTTGTGTAGGAGCAGTTTGCGCGGCGCTTTCGGCTCATGGTTTTGGAGATTGCCGTGCGAATACTCGTCAACATGAGCGTTGTACAGCCAAACTTCGCCCTTCTCGACTCGAGCGAAGGCATCGGCAATTTGCCCCTTTCCCGCGCGCAATGATTTGACCTCAGTGCCGTGCAAAACGATGCCCGCCTCAAACGTTTCGAGAATGTGGTAATCGCGCCGCCCTTTGTGGTTGGTCACTATGTCCGCCATGTCGCTTCAATGTAGCCCGATGGCTGGGACAAGTCGGCAAAATTTTTGATGAGTGACAACCGAACTTGGATCCAACCACAGCCATCAGGAGCGGCAAACCCGGCATGCCCTCGTGTTTGCCCCATTGACGACTCCCTTCGCCATTCCGATCCCGCCGTTGCGTAATGACCGGCTTATCGTTTCTTGCGTTTTCTCGGCAGTGCGCGGACCAATTTCGTAACTTCGGGCATTTCCCAGCCAATCTTTTCTTCCACGATCTCGCGCAGGGCGATGTCGGCCACGCCTAACGTGCCGACATTGTCCACAAGCGGCCGGCTCAAACCGCCGCCGCCGGCGTTGAGTTGGCGGACACGTCGCGATATCAGGTTAACGAGCACGTTAGGGTTGCCGACCTTTTCGGCTGCTTTTTTAGCTAGTTCTGCGTTCATTAGAAAAGAGCCAAACAGAATAACGGTTCCAGATTTGAATGCAAGCGCTAATTTGTCGGAACCAAAAATCGAAAAATCGCCATTTCCCTCCGATATGTTATCGTTCCTGCCAGGGAAAATTATGAAAACTCGAGCATTGGGAAATCAAGGTTTGGTGGTTTCGGAATTGGGACTGGGCTGCATGGGCATGTCGGACTTTTACAGTGGCCGTGACGATGCCGAATCTCTCGCCACGATTCATCGCGCCCTGGACCTGGGCATAACGTTTTTGGACACGGCCGATATGTATGGTCCTCATACCAACGAACAGCTCGTCGGCCGCGCCATTCGCGGCAGGCGCGACAAGGTCATCATCGCGACTAAATTCGGCATTGTCCGTGACCCGGGCAATCCCTCCGCGCGCGGCGTCAGCGGCAAACCTGATTACGTTCGCGCCTCCTGCGAGGGCAGTTTGCGACGGCTCAATGTGGAAACTATTGACTTGTACTACCAGCATCGCGTGGACCCGGACACGCCTATCGAAGAAACCGTCGGGGCCATGGCGCAACTGGTGAAAGAAGGAAAAGTCCGGTATTTGGGACTTTCCGAAGCCGGCCCGGAGACGATACGGCGGGCCCATAAAATCCATCCTGTTTCCGCGCTCCAGAGCGAATACTCGCTTTGGACGCGCGATTCTGAAGACGAAATCCTGACGCTTTGTAGCGATCTTCGAATCGGATTCGTGGCATACAGTCCCCTGGGTCGCGGGTTTCTCACCGGTCGTTTTCAAAAGCCAGGCGATCTGCCGGAGGACGATTACCGCCGCCAGTCACCGCGATTTCAAGGCGAAAATTTCACGCGCAATTTGGAGCTTCTAAACCATATCCGCGAACTTGCTTCGAAGAAGAATTGCGCCCCCTCGCAATTGGCGCTGGCGTGGGTGCTCGCCCGCGGCCGGCACATTGTCCCGATCCCGGGCACGAAACGCCGCACTTATCTCGAGGAAAATGTGGGCGCCACGAACGTGCAACTCACGCCCGGGGACCTGGCGCGCATTGACCAAATCGCCCCGCCGGGTATCGCCGCCGGCCCGCGCTATCCCGAGCGCGCGATGCAATCGCTTGGGAGGTGATGCTTTTTAATTGCTCGCGCATCGAATTTAGCCTAAAAGAACCGGCCATGTCCGCAAGCAAATCGGCATTCGACCTGCAACATTTTCTCTCAACGCGCACGGAAACCCTTAATCGTGCCCTGGACGAATTTCTGCCAGCCGAAAAAGTCAGGCCCGTAACGATTCATAAGGCGATGCGCTATTCCATCTTTGCTGGCGGCAAAAGAATGCGTCCGGCCCTCTGCCTCGCCGCCGCCCAGGCCTGCGGCGGCTCAGAGAAAGCGGCCTTGCCGCTCGCCTGTTCCGTGGAATGTATCCACACTTATTCTTTGATCCACGACGATTTACCGGCCATGGACAATGACGATTTCCGTCGTGGCAAACCCACAAACCATAAAGTCTTTGGCGAGGGTATTGCTGTGCTCGCCGGCGACGCGCTTCTGACCCAGGCATTTGAAATCGCCGCGCAAGCCAAACCGGCCTCGCGCTATCCTCGTGAAAAATTCATTTCGGAACTGGCTAAGGCTTCCGGTTCCTTGCAACTGATCGCCGGGCAGGTGGCCGACCTGGAAGCCGAAGGGAAGGAAATTTCCGAACCTGAATTGAAATTCATACACGAACGCAAAACCTCCGCGTTGTTATGCTGTTCGGTCCGGTTGGGCGGTATGAGCGCAAATTGCCCCCCGTCGCAGTTGGTCGCGCTGACCGATTTCGGTTATCACGTGGGTCTGGCATTTCAAGTCATTGATGACATTCTGGATGTAACGCAAACCAGCGAGCAACTGGGAAAGACCGCGGGAAAAGACGCCGCCGTGCAAAAAGCGACCTATCCAGCCATCGTGGGCCTGGAAAAATCGCGTCGGACCGCCGCAAAGCTTACGGACAAGGCGTTTGCCGCATTGAAGACGTTCAAAGGACGGGCCGGAGCCCTTGAAGCGCTGGCGGGATATCTCCTGCGGCGGGACAAGTGATCTTTCCCTCTCAACCCATCGGTCCAATGGAGCGCTCTCACGTTTTATAGTGGTTTGCTCATGTTGAATCCCCATTTTTCCTTTTTATTTTTCCCTTTTAATTTATCCTTCCGCTGATGCCGCAATTGAATTTTGAGGTTCTCGCCAAAGCCAAGGCACTGGGTTTTTCCGACCGCCAAATCGCCTGCCTTTCCGGCCAAACCGAAGACCAAATCCGCGCCCTGCGAAAACAACTCGGCCTCGTGCCCAGCTACCGTCTTGTGGATACCTGCGCCGCCGAGTTCGAGGCATACACGCCTTATTACTATTCCACCTACGATCGCGGCGACGACGAGGTAAAAAACAATTCCGCAAAAAAAATTATGATTTTGGGCGGCGGCCCCAACCGGATAGGGCAGGGGATTGAATTCGACTATTGTTGCGTCCATGCTTCCTTTGCCCTCAAGGAAGATGGCTTCGAGACGATCATGGTTAATTCCAATCCCGAAACCGTTTCGACCGATTACGACACGAGCGATAAACTCTTTTTTGAACCGCTGACGCTCGAAGATGTGTTGCACATCTACGAACGGGAAAAATGCCAGGGTGCCATAGCCCAATTCGGCGGCCAGACCCCGCTCAACCTCGCTCTCGGCCTCCAAAAAAACGGCGTGAACATCATCGGCACGTCCCCGCAAAGCATCGAAATTGCCGAGGACAGAAAATTGTTCGCCGCCATGCTGGTCAAACTTAAAATTCCCCAGCCGCCTAACGGTCTCGCCACAAATATTGACGAAGCGCTCGAAGCAGCCAAAAAGGTCGGTTATCCCATTCTGGTCCGGCCCAGTTTCGTCCTCGGCGGACGCGCTATGCAAATTGTCTATTCGGACGCCGAACTGTCACATTATATGAAATTCGCCGTCGAAGCCTCCTCTGACCGGCCTGTTCTTGTGGACAAATTTCTGGAGGATGCCACAGAAGTGGACGTGGATTGCATCGCCGATGTCGGCCATTTGCACCCGCAATCCGGGACCATCGTCATTGGCGGAATGCTCGAACACATCGAGTTTGCCGGCGTCCATTCCGGTGACGCCGCGATGGTCCTGCCGCCGCATTCACTTTCACCCAAGGTCATCGAAATCATTCGCCAATACACTCACGCCATGGCCCGTGAACTGAAAATCATTGGTCTCATGAACGTCCAATATGCTGTGAAGGATGAGAAAGTCTATGTCCTCGAAGTGAACCCTCGCGCCTCCCGCACCGTGCCCTTTGTCTCCAAGGCCATCGGCGTGCCTCTGGCCAAGCTCGCGGCCAAAGTCATGGCAGGCAAGACCCTCGCCGAACTGGGCTTCACCAAAGAAATGCGGCCGGATTATTTCGCCGTAAAAGAATCCGTCTTTCCTTTTAGCCGTTTTCACGGCCAGGACATTTTGCTTTCACCCGAGATGCGCTCCACGGGCGAAGTCATGGGTTTGGACACCGACCTTGGCGTGGCCTACGCTAAATCACAAATGGCCGCCTACGCGCCGTTGCCCGCTTCCGGGAAAGTATTCATCAGCGTCAGCGATACGGACAAGAACGAAGTCACATCGGTGGCAAAGCTGTTTCTGGATTTGGGCTTTGAGCTCGTCGCCACCTCCGGCACGGCCGCAATCCTGGAATCGGCCGGTCTCAAAGTCGAGCGAGTCCAGAAACTCATGGAAGGCCGTCCAAACGTCATTGATTTCCTCAAGAACAAGGAAATTCAATTTGTTATTAATACCCCAAGCGGCGCCGCTCCCCGCGCCGACGAAATTAAAATCCGCACCACCGCCGTCTATACAGGGACCCCCATCGCCACAACCTTGCGGGGCGCCCGCGCGGCGGCGCTCGGCATCGCGGCCCTCAAGAAATCCGGCTACTCCGTAAAAACGATTCAGGAGTACCACTGAAATGTGAATTTTAACATCAGCCAATTTCCAGTCTCGCGACCGCGCCGCTTGCGCTCCTCGCCGGCGCTGCGAAAACTCGTTTCGGAAACGCGGTTGAACGCGTCACAACTCGTCCTGCCGCTCTTTGCCCGGCTCGGAAGTAAGGTGCGCCGGGAAATCCATGCCATGCCCGGTGTCTTTCAATTATCGCCCGATGAAACATTGCGGGAGGCTGAACGGGCGCACAAACTGGGTATTCCGGCCATTCTCATCTTTGGCATTCCTGACAGAAAGGACGACAAAGCCAGCGGCGCTTATGCAAAAAATGGAGTCGTCCAGCAAACCGTCCGCCTCTTGAAAAAGGAATTGCCCGCGTTGCTCGTCATTACTGACGTCTGCTTATGTGAATACATGCGCCATGGCCATTGCGGCGTCGTTTCCGGCGGAAAAATTCTAAATGATCCTACCCTTAAAATCCTCGCCCGGACCGCTCTTAGCCATGCCGAGGCGGGCGCGGACATCATCGCGCCGAGTGACATGATGGACGGCAGGATAGGGTTTATCCGCGCCGCGCTGGACAAGGAAGGCCTGGACGAAATTCCAATCATGTCCTACGCGGTCAAGTTCGCTTCGGCCTTTTATGGCCCTTTTCGTGAAGCCGCCGAATCAACCCCGCAATTTGGCGACCGCCGCAGTTATCAGATGGATGCCGGCAACGCCAACGAGGCATTGCGCGAAGCGGCGCTGGACATCCGCGAAGGCGCCGATATTTTGATCATAAAACCCGCCCTGGCATGTCTGGACATCATCTTTCGAGTGAAGCAGGAATTTGGCTGTCCCACCGCGGCATACGCCGTCAGCGCCGAATATGCCATGATTAAAGCCGCCGCATCGAAAGGCTGGATTGACGAGCGCGCTGTGATGCTGGAAAGCCTCCTGGCCATGCGGCGCGCCGGCGCGGACATCATCATCACTTACGCCGCCCGGGACGTGGCTCAATGGCTTGCCAAAGCCTAAACTATCCATTTCCATTTGACTCCAGGAATTCAGCCGGGTTATTCTGCGCGTTCGCTTTTTTTAAAACATGATTCGTACAATTCGTAAACATTCCAAGTGGTTGCTGTGGATTATCACCGTGGTGGTCATAGCGTCCTTTGTGGTTTTCATGGGGAAGGTCGGGTTAGGTGGCATGGGCGGCGGGGGCGGGGGCGGCCACGGCGGATCGTATGATACAAACGATATCGGCGGCGTAATTTACGGCCAACAGGTCACGCCGGAAATGTATCAGACCATGCAAAACGAGGTGGACCTGGACTTCTTCTTCAGGTACGGCGAATGGCCCGAACAGAACCCTCAAATGACCCACAAAATGTTGCAGGAAAGCATTTACGTGCGAATGATGGAAGTCCAAAAAGCCCGCGAAATGGGTGTCCATGTGACCGATGTACAGGCGTCCAGGGCGGCTGCAAATATGCTGCGGTCACCGGCCTTGCAGCGCGCATTCAATCTGCAGGGCGAAAGCGTCCCAATGGCTTCATTTGTTGCCGACGTCCTCCAGCCCAGAAATATGACATCCGATGACTTTGAAAATTATGTCCGCGATGATTTGGCTATCGAGCAATTGCAAACATTTTACGGTATTCCAGGAGAATTGTTGACGCCCCAGGAAGCGACGAACGAATATATCCGCTTAAATCAGCAGTATTCCGACCAAATTATTTTCTTTTCGGCGTCCAATTATCTGGGCCGGGTCAAAGTTTCCCCCGAAGAAGTTGACGAGTATTATACCAATGACATGGCCCGGTACCGTTTGCCCGACCGGGTAAAGGTCAATTATGTGCTATTCTCCGTTACGAATTATCTTGGTGAAGCAAAACGCGAAATCGGGTCGTCAAACCTGGATGTTGAGGTCCAAAACGTCTTCGGAAAATATGGCATGCGTGTGGAACCCGACGCCAGTACGACCAATGAAGCCCTCGCTGACATCCGAAATATCCTGATCCGTAACCAAGCCCTCCAGGACGCATCCACGCAGGCCAATACTTTTGCGCAATCGGTGTACGCGATGGAACCGCTCACACCCCAAAATCTGGCGAGCGCCGCCCGCCACCGGGGATTGCCCGTCCATCGTCCGGCGCCCTTCGCCGCAGATTACGGACCCTCAGAATTCACCGCCCCCGCGGCATTTACACAGGCGGCCTTCGGGCTAAAACCGGATTCGCCGATTTCTCTGCCAGTCGCCGGCCCGAGCGGAGTGTATATCCTTGCTCTCGAAACAAATTTGCCCAGCGAAATCCAGCCACTGGATCAAATCCGCGGCCGCGTTACGGACAACCTGCAAATGGACCTGGCGACCGTCGCGGCGCAGCAGGCGGGAACAAATTATGCCCATCAGTTGACTTCGCTATTGGCCACACGCAAAAGTTTCATCGCCATCGGATTTGCCCATGGGCTGGACCCGCTGGTGCTGCCGCCTTTTTCACTCGCTAACCATGACGTGCCCGAGTTGGATGACCATGCCACCATAAACCAGCTTATCGGCGTCACCCTAAATACGCCCGTGGGCATGGTAAGCGGTTTCATCCCCACTGAGGACGGCGGCTTTATCCTTTACGTCAAATCACTATTGCCCATTGACAAGCAGAAATTGGCCGATGAAATGCCCCAGTTCACCGATCAACTGCGCCAGCAGCGCGCCCAGCAGGCGTATCTCGATTGGGAAAATCAGGAAGCCAATCGCCAACTCGGCACCACTCCGCTTAAATAGAAAATGCGGATCGGGGAGGATCGCTAAACCTTGCTCCTCCTCGCTTCGCTTCGCGGCGGCAATAGCCGTGGCCTGATCATGGCCGGCGCGGCAAGCGTCCGGTGGCGCCAGGCAAAAATCGAAGTTCGCTATTATGAGCCACGTCATTAAACTGTCGTCGCCGGCAACCGGGGAATATTGGGAAGTCCCGGTATTGTACGAGGACCATATTCTACTGGCGCTGGACAAACCGTCGCGCCTGTTAACGTCCCCCGACCGATACGATCCAGCGCGTCCCAATCTCATGAAGCTGCTTCACGCGGGTATTGCCGGTCAAAAACCATGGGCGCGCGAGCGAAACCTCAACTATCTGAGCAATGCACACCGCCTGGATTTCGAAACCAGCGGGGTCATTTTGCTGGCCAAAACTAAGGCTGCTTTGGTCGCGCTGGCGGATTTATTCGCTTCCGAAAAGCCGCTCAAGCGCTACACGGCCCTGGCCGGCGGCGCTCCCTCCGCTGACCAATTCGAAGTGGACGCTCCTCTCGGACCGCACCCGGTCAAACTCGGCGTAATGCGCGTGGACAAAAAAAACGGCAAAAAGTCAAAGACACGATTTCAAATATTGGAACGATTTGACCGGGTGGGTTATGTTCTGATGAAATGCGAGCCGGTGACTGGCCGGACACACCAAATCCGCGTGCATGCCGCTCACGCGGGGTTGAGGATCGTGGCCGACCCCCTCTACGGTGGCAAACCCCTATGGCTATCGCGTCTCAAACCGGATTTCCGCCTTAAGCCCGGACGCGAAGAGCGGCCTTTAATTGACCGGGTAGCCCTCCATGCCGAACAGTTGGAATTGGCGCATCCGGTGGGCGGGCAAAGACTGGTGATTTCCGCCCCCTGGCCGAATGATTTGACTGTCGGTGTCAAATATTTGAGAAAATTTGGGGTGTAAACGGAACGACTCTTGCTTCTTTGCGCTTGTCACTGTCATGAAATACCGTTAGCCCTTGGGAACCGGAAGCAGGAATGGAAAATCAAGCAAAAATCCTGATTTTGGATGATGAGGCCGACTGGCTGGAAATGTGCCGCGAAATGTTGGCGCAATTACCCAGCAAGCCGGAGGTTCGCACGGCCACAACCGGTGCCCATGCTGTCGCACAAATGGACGCCGAGCCGTTCCGATTGCTCATTTGCGACCTCAAAATGCCCCGAATTGACGGTTTGCAGGTCTTGGCTATTGTCCGACGCCGCTTCCCGGACCTTCGCACTGTTGTCCTGACCGGCTTGGAAGACGAGGAATTTCGCTCCCGCGCCTACGCCCTGGGTGTGGATCTGTTTTGGCTCAAGACGGACATGCAACAAAACATGAAAATGTTTTTGGACTGTCTTGAATCCTTGTTGGGACGGGACATGGCCGACGGCTTCCGCGGTATCCAAAATAAAAGTCTAATGGACATCATCCAAATGGAATGTCTCTCACGCAATTCCACCCTCCTGCGGCTTACGCGGGGTCCGCTGGTGGCCAAGATCTGGATTCAGGACGGCGAACTGATTGACGCCGAGGTCCAGGGCGCCCATGGCGAAACCGCTTTCCGAAAAATCCTCTATTGGAAATCCGGCACGTTCGAAAACCTCCCGGCCGAACCGGGCCGCCCCCGGTCAATTCAAAAATCGGTGAACGCTCTATTGTTGGAATCCGCCCAGTCCATGGACGAATCCCTGGAACAACATACCGAAATTATTGAAAAAACGGCGCACCGCAAAACGGTTTGGCGCATTTCATTGCTTACCCGGGAAGGCGCCGAGTTTGTCGTGGCCCTCCCGCCGGAAGGGGAACCGGAAGCCTGGGGCACCCAAATGGTCGAACAGCATGCCAAATGGGCCCGCCGTTCCCTGGATTTGGCCCGCCAGTTGGGCGATCGCCTCGAAGCAGGCCCTCTTTCCTATATCGGTGGGTCCAGCGCGGAACGAAACGTGCTTGTCCTGAACCGTGACAATAAGCTTTTTGTCGTGGGATGGCCCCAGGACAAAGTGGACGGTCAGTTGCTGGAAAGAACTAAAAAACTTGTTGCGTCATGGGACTCTTAAAAAAGCTCTTTCGCCGCCAGGCCGCCGTGCAGGAATTGCCTTCAGGCAGCCTCACGGTTGACCGCAACGGCAACACCGTCACTTCGACCATCTCCTCCGGCTATCCGGACTCCCTGTTGCGTCATATCTCCCGCGATGTCCTCAAAATCTTCAACGAGGCGCGCGACGCGCAATCGCCCTTGGCCGAAATCAATATCCACTTCGCCAGCCTGCGCGTCACCGCGCGCGAATTGCGGGGAGGCGCAATCATTTTCCTCTTTCCACAAATCGCGATGCCTCAAATGCCCAATAAAAGCGTATGACGCCAAAAGAGTTAAACCAATTGGTGACCCAGATCGAAACCCACATCGAATGCTGGAAGCAATTCAATCATTTCATCAACATCGCCCGGGCTAAAAAATTCACCGCTGCGGACGAAACCCAATTCCTTGAGATCAAGAGTGTGATCGTTCAGGAACTGGAAATCATCTTTGCCTCCATCGAAATGACGTCCCTTTCCCGCGACGAAATCCACGCTCTCATTACCAACGCGCCTTCGCTGCGCTTTTTAAGCGAAATGAGCGAAGGGGCCCTTCGAGGACTCGAAAGTCAGTGGCACAAAGTCTATATCGGCTGGCATTCCATCCTGGGCCAATTGAAGGTCAAGCAGCGCACCGAAGATACAAAGGCGTTCTGGGGCAAAAACAAACAATGATTTCCCCGGCGCGGCCGCCCCTGCCTCACCGCCACTCTATGGACCCATTCCTGCAAGCCGCCTTGGATGAAGCCAAACAGGGCCTTGCCGAAGGCGGAATTCCCATTGGTTCAGTCCTGGTCTCTGATGGCGATATCATCGGTCGGGGCCACAATCGCCGCGTCCAGAACGGCAGCGTAATCCACCACGCGGAAATGAACTGCCTCGAAAACGCCGGACGTCTGCCCGCATCCATCTATTCGCGATGCACCCTCTATTCGACCCTTTCGCCGTGCCCTATGTGCGGCGGCGCGGTTTTGCTCTACAAAATCCCTCGCGTCATCATTGGCGAAAACACCACCTTCAAAGGACCGGAAAATTATCTGCGTTCGCAAGGCATTGAGGTGACAATTCTAAGCAATCCCCAATGCATTCAAATCATGCGCGATTTTATCAATGCCCGCCCTGAACTGTGGAACGAGGACATCGAAATTTAATAGACAACCATTGATTTTACCGGATAACCGCCCAATTTTTCCCGGCCCTTTAAAAACTTCAGCTCTATCAGAAAGCTGATTTCGATGATTTGCGCGCCCAGTTTTTTGACCAGCGCCGCCGCCGCCGCGGCCGTCCCGCCGGTGGCAAGCAAATCATCAATCAGAAGCACGCGGGCCCCGGGCTTCAACGCATCCACGTGCATGGCCACTGTGGCCGAACCATACTCAAGAGCGTAGTCCTGTTCGTATGTCTTATAGGGCAGCTTGCCCTTCTTCCGCACGGGCACAAAGCCCGCCCCCAGCTTGATCGCCGCGGCGGCCGCGAAAATAAATCCGCGCGCGTCAATGCCCACCACCGCGTCCACCGATCCGGGCTTCAGGTTGTCAACCAGCATGTCAATCGCGCCCGCGAACAGCCGCGCGTTGGCCAGCAGGGGGGTGATGTCTTTGAATTGTATGCCGGCTTTGGGAAAGTCAGGCACGTTGCGGATCGCGGCCTCAATTTCTCCAGCAGTGCTCATCGGGCGGGTTCTTCTTGTTGTTTCGCCGCTTCCAGCTTCTCGATCATCTTCCGAAGTTTTTTGAGCGCGAGGTTTTGGATTTGACGGACGCGCTCGCGCGTGACGCCGAATTTCTCGCCGACTTCCTCCAGGGTTTTTTCCGTCCCCCCATCCAGGCCGAAACGATAGCGCAATATGGTCGCTTCGCGGTCGTCGAGATGGCCCACCATGTCCCGCAACATGTTCACCACCGTCTTGTCTTCCAGGTTTTCGTAAGGCGTCGTCGCGTTTTCATCCTCAACGACTTCCGCAAAGCTGTTCGATTCTTCGTCTCCAATCGGAGCGTCAAGCGACGCCGGGCGGATCGCCGCCAGCCGCATCTGACGCACCCGCGTCGCCGTCATCCCCAACTCATCGGCCAATTCGTCATCGGTGGGCTCGCGCCCAAGCTCTTCCTGAAGCTTCATTCCCACGCGCCGCATTTTGGAAATCTTGTCCACAAGATGCACCGGCAGCCGGATCGTTTTGGATTGGTTGGCCAGCGCGCGTTTGATGGCTTGCTTGATCCACCACGATCCGTACGTCGAAAGTTTTCCGCCCTTCTTCGGATCAAACCGCTCGACCGCTTTCATTAATCCGATGTTCCCTTCGCTGATTAAATCCAAAAGCGGCAGCCCGATGCCCTCATAATCGCGCGCGATTTTCACCACCAGACGCAGATTCGCCTTTATCATCTGTTCGCGCGCCCTCTTGTCACCCTTTTTGATCCGCGCGGCCAGTACAATTTCCTCCTGCGGCGTCAATAATTTGACCTGCCCGATTTCCCGCAAATAGAGTTTTATCGCCGTGTCCCCGTCATACCGTTCCATTTCCCGGCGGATAAAGGCCGTGGTGTCGCCTTCCGTCGGAACCGGAATCGGGCCGTCAGCGGGCCTGGACATTGGAACAGCAAAGGGCTTGATCACCGCGGTAACGACTGCCTCGCGCTTTTGCTCGCCCAGGTTCGCAGGTCTGCGTGTTTTAATTTTAGCCGCCATAGAAACTGGCGCAACATTAGTCCTAAATTTCAACCCAGCCAAGAAAATAACGCCAATGGTTAAAGAGGTGAATGCCGCGACGGGAAATTTCAGGACCATCTCCCCACGCGCCGATGGTTTGCCGACGGCGGCCGCGCCGACCCGGCTGCCTGATTCCGAATCCCTTTGCCTTTTTCACCTTTTCTTTTTAACTTTCCCCGTGTCTGCTGAACAACGAAAATTCCGCGTTGGCTCGGTGCCGTATTTAAACGCCGTTCCGCTCACCCGTGGCATCGAAAGCGAATTGATTTTTGCCCCGCCATCGAAACTCGCCGAACTCCTGCGACGCGGCGAATTGGACGCCGCCCTCGTGAGCATTACCGAAGTTCTGTTTAATGACTGTTATGATATTCTGGATGGTATTGCCATTGCCTCGCTCGGTGAAGTTTACAGCGTCCTCATGGCCCATAAAAAACCCATGGAACAGGTGACGGAGGTGTTCTGCGATGCCGCGTCGTTGACAGGAATCAATCTGCTCAAAGTTCTGCTGGCTGAAAGGAATTTATTTCCCGAATTCAAAGCGCTTGAGAGCTACAAGGATGCGGGTGAAAAGGATTTTGTGCTGTTAATCGGAGACCCCGCTATAGATTTCCAACGCGCTCAACATGAGCACGATATTTTTGATTTGGGCGCGGCATGGACCGAATTGACCCGGCTGCCATTTGTCTATGCCGTCTGGGCCCTTCGACGCGAAATTGATAACTTCGAACTTCGCCGCGAATTACGCGAAGCGAAAAAATTCGGGCTGGAGACGCTTGATGCCATCATTGAAACGCGCCAGGAATACGACGAAGATTTCCGACGCGATTATTTCGAGTGGAACATTCAGTACCATCTGGCCGGCGACGAAAAACTGGCGATCGCCAGATTCTGTGAATTGATTCGGAAACACAATCTGGGAACTGTGCATGCGCCCAAATTTGTCTCCTGACGTTTCATCCTCATCCTCAAAAATTACGAATCGTGAGCAAGTTTCCGGTCAGCCCAGAAAAAGAAACCCGGCTTGCCCAACGCATGGGCGCCCTCGGGGTGAGTGAGGCGGACATCGAAGAATCGTTTGTCCGGTCCGGCGGACACGGCGGCCAGAACGTCAACAAAACTTCCACCTGTGTCATGCTTTTCCATCGGCCCACGGGGATTCAAGTTAAGTGCCAGGAGACGCGCCAGCAGGGCCTCAATCGCTTTATCGCACGGCGGCTCCTGCTGGATAAAATTGAACAGCGTCAGTCGGGCTTCGTTGCCGCAAAGCGCGCCGAAATTGAGCGCATCCGCCGTCAAAAACGCAAACGCTCCAAACGCGCCAGGGAAAAAATGCTGGCAAACAAGGCGCATCACGCGGATAAGAAAAATCTGCGGAAAAGTGTGGGCCTGGATTAATTCGGCCCGGACTGATATTTCAAATCGTTACGGGCGTATTAGCGCAGTGTTCCCGCGGGCACGCCGCCCAGGACTCCGCTATACCAAACTTCACTCAATGGAGCATCGCCAAGAATTTCCTCCAGATCCTTTCGGTCGGAAAGACGTGAAAACTTCACGTCCAGGCCTGCCTTCTCCGCAATGACGATCTGGTCCGTATGGTCCCGGAAAAGGTCCAGGAAGTACGGGTTATGGCTCGTGGCGATGACCTGAATCGGCGCTCGTTTTTCCCCGGAATCTTCCGGATTCGTGAGACGATAGAGAGCATCACGAACCTCCTGAAGAAGGCGCGGATGCAACCCGTGATCCGGTTCTTCCAGGCAAATGAGGGAAGGCGGTTCCGGCAGATACGCCATGGTCAGCAGCGCAAGGGCAATGAGGGTGCCTTGAGAAAGGTCCCGGGCCCTGACCAAATGAGCGCCTTCGCGAGTCCGAAGTGCAACCGAACGGTGTCCCGTATCAGGAGTTTCAAAAAGAACTTTATCAAACTCGGGAATCCAGCGGCCCAATTGCTCGTTCAGGGCGTCAAATCGTTCGGGTTGCCGATCACGTAATCGGTCCAGAACGCCCGCCAGGCTCGCTCCCGTTTCCGCTAATTCCATATTGGGATGCAAGGGAACGGCCGCGGCAATCGCCGCCGCGTTGAGATGATAAAAACGCGCGCCGTTCAGCGCCACACGCAAACCTTGCAGCATCGTCTCGTCGGGCCGGCCTCCATGTTTGATATCATAGGCAGGCCCAAACGCAGACTTCCCGGGTTGCCACCGTGCCATGACGCGACACTTGTCCTCTTTCTCCTTCCAATCAACATGCAGACTCACCGCCGCATTCTGACGGGCGGCCGCGCTCCGGATTTCTTCAAGTGCCAACTCATTTGGCTTATTCAGCCCGGCAAATGCCCGCAACGCGGTGCTCTTCCCGCCTCCATTGGGTCCAACAATAAGCGTGAAGCGGCTCAATGGCAGCGTGGTGTCCCGCAACGCCTTGAAATTTTGAAACTTGATGGACTCGAACATAAAGGCTGCTAAACATCAAGCTTAACGGTTATTAACCCAAAATCCAGTATTTTTGGAACGTTTTCTTTTACCGCCATTCGGCGGAGCGTGGACTGTTGCGGTGACCGGTCAATTGTCCATGTTGTCC
>JBOHXA010000385.1:0-27033 GCA_050737335.1 Limisphaerales bacterium
GACGCGCCGCCGCAGCGGCTCAACGCCAGGGACACGCCCGTGCCGTTTCATCACAATCTTTGGACCGCGCACCGACCCACCGCCCGAGGCATCGCTTCCGCGGCCAGAAACCTTTTGAGCCATTAACCCATGCAAGTCCCGATCATCATGCCACAGCTCGGCGAATCCATCGCCGAGGCGCGGATCGTTAATTTTCTAACGCAGTCCGGCGAGAGCATCGCCGCCGACCAGAATTTGATCGAGGTGGAAACGGACAAAGCCACGATGACCGTGACCGCTCCCTGCGCTGGCAAAATTGAAAAATTTACCGCGCAACTGAACGAAAGTTACGCCGTCGGCGCGGTCCTGGGACATATCGAAGCGACGAATGAAGAAGTGGCGCGGCTGGGCCTTGACGTTCCGTCTCCGGCCAGAACTTCTGACACCGAACGCGCGTCGAAAGCCGATACCAATGGCAAGTCGCGCGTGCAGCCGACCGTTCGCGGACTGCCAGTGCCTGCGAACGCCGCCGGGGCGAGCTATCTCTCACCCCGGCTTAAGGCGCGCATGGGCGAACTCGGCTTGAGTGCGGCTGATTTGGCCGGCGTGGCCGGAAGTGGAGCGGCGGGACGGGTCACGATTGAGGATTTTGAAAAATTCATTACCGCGCTTGAGAAGCACAAAATGAGCGGGGCTTCATCCATGCGCGTTGCGGTGGCCGATGCCATGCGCCGCAGTTGGACTCGTCCACTGGCGACAGTGGGTCTGCCCGTGCCCTTGGACGCCTTGCTCAGGCACCGCAAGACCTCGAGCCCCAAGCCCGGGCCGGCGCTATATGCCTTGCGCGCGCTAGCCATTGCGCTTTCAGAAAATTCCGCGCCGGCCGGCAGGCTGGTCGGCAGCAAAATTGTTCATCCCGGCTCCATTGACGTGGGTTTTGCCGTAGAAGCCGAGGACGGCGTGCTGGTTCCAGTCATCCGCCATGCTGATCAAAAGACCCTGCGTGAATTGACCGAGCGCTACAACGAACTGGTGGAGTTGGCCCGATTGCGGAAATTGCCGGCGGACGCCACCGGCGGCTCGATCGCCACCGTGACCAATTTCGGCACCTTCGGCCTCACCTGGGCGACGCCGATTCCATTGCCTGAACAAACTCTTGTGCTGGGAATGGGCGCGGGCCGGCCGGCGCCGCATTGGGATGAAAAGACGAGCCAATTCGTTCCAATTATGGAGGGCAATCTGACATTGAGCTTTGATCATCGGGTACTCGACGGCGGCGCGGCGGGACGGTTGCTCCAGCGCGTCGGCAGTTTGATGCAGCAGCCAGATAAGCTCTAACCAAGCCAGCGCTCTACGCCGTTGCCAGATTTTCGTCCAGGACTTTGGAGCGACCCGCAGTCTCTGCGCCCGCACCCGCGGGGCCGGTCCCTTCGAGAATCTTTATAGGCTCATAGAAGGTGTTGCGTTGAACGGGCGTTCGACCCGCTTCATGGATGGCTTTGAGCATGTCCGCTTCGGTTTGCAGTTGGGGAGATTCGGCCCCCGCCATGTGAAAAATGTGCTCCTCCACAATTGTCCCATGTAAATCATCGGCCCCGTAGCTTAATGCGACCTGCGCCAGCTTGAGACCCAGACCCACCCAATAGGCGGTAATATGGTCGAAGTTGTCCAAAAAAATCCGGCTGATGGCAATGGTTCGAAGGGAATCAAAGCCGGTCGGCGGATGGCTGACCGGAATGTCATTGTCTTTGGGCTGATACGCCAACGGAACGAACCCGACAAAACCGCGAGTTTCGTCCTGGAGGGCGCGCAGTTGCCGGAGATGATCCACCCGGTCTGCGAGGCTTTCGATGTGACCGTAAAGCATGGTGCAGGTGCTGCGCCCGCCAAGCCGGTGCCAGGCGCGGTGCACATCCAGATATTCCTCCGCCGATTCCTTTCCACGAGCGATGGCGCTACGGACTTCCTTGCGAAAAATTTCCGCGCCGCCGCCGGTAAGAGATTCCAGTCCGGCGTCCTTCAATTCGATGAGCGTTTGTTCCACGGACTTTTTGGCCAGCCAGGCCAAATGCAATATTTCAATTGCCGTGAAACATTTCAACTGGAGGCGTGAATCCAGATTTTTCAACGCCCGAAGCATTTGCGTATAGTAGCTGAATGGCAGAGATGGGTGCAGTCCCCCGACAATGTGCAGTTCCGTAATCCCGATTTTGAGCGCCTGGCGGGCCTTCTGCACGATTTCCTCAACGGTAAACTCAAAACCATCCGCGTCGCGTTTCTTGCGGGCAAAAGAACAAAACTGGCAGGACAGGATGCAATAATTGGAATAGTTGATGTAACAGTTGATGATATAACTGGCCCGGTTGCCGATTTTGCGTTGCCGCGCGAAATCCGCGATAGCGCCAATCGCATTGAGGTCTTTGGATTCAAACAGCCGCAATGCGTCCGCTTCCGAAATCCGTTCGCCGGCAACCACTTTACCGTAAATGTCCCGCAACCCGCTTCGCTGAATGTAAAAATTCGAGTTTTCAGCGGCTTCCAACGCGCTCATGCCGTCAATTTAAAAGGAACGGTGGCGCAACGCAAGTTTTGCCGTGAGCGGGTGAAAGCTTACGAACGAGTGGCTAATGGCATCGCCTCAATTTCTCGACCAAGGCGGGGCTTCCGGCAACTCCCCGGTCTTTCGCGTCAGCAATTGCGCATCAGGCATGCCCGGGATTTCTCCATGCCCGGTTGATACGGGAAGTTTCAAGGTGAAGGTGGAACCGGCGCCCAGCGCGCTGCGCCAGCGAACGGAACCCGACAGTGTCTCGGCCAATTTTTTGACAATCGTCAATCGAACCCCCGCCGAACACGGCGCGCCCGAGGGACAAGCCAGCAACTGCGCAAATTTCTCGAAGAGTCTTTGCCGGCGCTCCTCATGAATGCCCACGCCCTGGTCGCGGACGTTGATTACGATTCTGCCATCTTCAAGCAGGGCATGCGCCTGGATGGTCGAATTGGGCGGGGAATACATAATGGCGTTGGAAACGACTTTATCGAAAATTTGCCGCAGGACGGCCGGATCGGCCTGCGTCCAAAGATTGCCATAAATGCCAATCAGAAAAACAATGCGCTTGCGGGACGCGGCCAATCGGTTGCGTTCAAGACTTTGCCGGAGCAAGCCCCCAACGTCACAGCGCTCGCGCCGGCCGATAAATTGTTCAATTGCATTCAGGTCCAAAAGATTAGCGATCAGGTCCTGGGTTCGCAGGGAAGCGACCCCGTCAATAAACTCGCGCAGAACAAATGCCAGGAGCTTGCGCCCGGCATTTTGCGCCGGTTGCTGGGAAGCTCCCGATGACAGTCCGAAACTGTAAGGCTGTGAAAAACTGTCCACGGAAAATTCTAGTAGCTGGAATTATGCCAACCTAGCGCTTGGTATGGGAATTTTACGCCTATCGAGCTAAAAATGGTTCCGGGAACACAATCTCCGTGGCAACAACAATAAAGAATACCGCGCTGACCAGCGCATTGAGGCGGAAGAATGCAATGTTTATCCAAGTCAAACTGCGCCGGCGGGCTATCCAATGTTCGAGCGAAAGACAGCCGACGATGACGAACCAGCCAATGAGATAAGCAATCCGGAAGCGGCAAAGCAGTCCAAATGCCAGCAGCAGGCCGCACATGAGCATATGGGCAAGGAACGCCGCCGCCAGGGCGTTGCCCCGGCCCCAGGCAACAACCAGGGAATGCAATCCCTGCGCTTTGTCGAAATCATGGTCCTGAAGCGCGTAAATAATATCAAAGCCCACCAGCCATAAAACGACCGCAGCCGCCAGGACGCTCATTTGAGAAATTTCCGGTCCTGAAACGTTGGCGCCTTTTACCGCCAGCCAGGCGCCGATGGGAGCCAGCGCCAATGCAATGCCCAAAAAAACATGCGTGTAATCGGTAAATCGTTTCGTCAGGGAATAGAAGCAAATAACCACCAGCGCGACCGGGGAAAGATAAAAACAGATGGAATTGAGAAAATAACTGGCGATCACCAGGCCTGCCGCGCAAATGACACAAAGCGAAATGGCGCCCGCCAGCGAGATTTGTCCTGTTGGCAAATGCCGATTTTTTGTGCGGGGATTGAGCGCGTCAAACTTGCGGTCCACGACGCGATTGAACGCCATGGCGCATGACCGCGCCGAGACCATTGCCGCAAGAATCAGCAAAAATGTCCTCCAACCCGGCCAGCCATGATGCGCCCGCGCGGCAACCATCATCGCCGCAAGCGCAAAAGGCAGCGCAAACACGGTGTGCGAAAAACGCACGAAACTTCCCCATTTCCGTATCGCCAATATCATCTTTCCGGGCATTGAGCGCCCGCAACACATCATAACGAGGCCGTCCCCCTTTCGCCTACAAATTTTTAGGCGATTCATCGTCACCCACCGCGCCGCAGTCGCGCATAGCCGCGAGCAGGTCAGACGCCCTCGTTGTCATTGTCGTTCTTAACCCGGATACCAAATCCGTTTGCTCGATATTCCAATTATCAAAATCTGGCTTTTCGGGCCAAGACCGCTATGATTCAATCCGTGGCGGCAACTCGACCCGCTTGCGTATGGAGCCCAACGTTTAATCAGCTCCGCCAAATAATGAATTCAATCAGGACGCAATGGAGCCGATGGAGACCGTTATTATTTGAACTGTTCGTGGCCCTCTCACTGGCCGTGGCGTACTTCTACCTGGTCCGGAATTTCTTCGCCTACGGCAATCCCATGAGTTTCAATGTCTTTACCGCCGGCTCGGAAAAGCTTTATCGCCTGAACCAGCCCTTTATGGGCGCTGTTTGGAATGGACGCGTCTCCGGCTTGTTATTGACCGGAGCATTGACGGATTCGGCACTGATAAAAAACAGCGGCGACGCCACGCAACTGCACCACCTCATCAACGTCTTTGGACTCTATCACGCGATCTGGCTGTTGTTGTTATTCATATGCGTTATCTTCGCCCTCCGCCATTCTTTATTGATCAATCTGGGCATATTCGCCGGCCTGATGTATAATTTTTCACCGACGTCCGGGCCCTATTTCTATCCGTGGGACATGCCCGCGATGTTTTTCTTCACACTGGCCGTTTTATTCTTTGAGCGCCGGAAGATTTGGATAATGGCGGTGGCGATTTGCGCGGGGGCATTCTTCAAGGAAACCGCGCTGGTTTGCGCATTGCTTATTTTCTTCGTGGAGAAATGGAAGTGGACCCGGAAAGTCCTTCTGTTTGCGGTCCTTATTGCGGTGTACGTGGCGGTCAAGAAATTGTTGCTATCCCATCTGGAACTGTTGGCGCCGATGTTTTCGCCCGCCGATGCGCTGCGCCTTCGAGGCTCGTTCAGCCCGTCCACGTTTGAACACAATGTCGTCGAAAACCTAAAGGCCCTCTTTTCACCCACGCTCAACAGCATTTTTTTCGTGAATGCCGGCACACTGGCCGCTGTTTTGGCGCTGGGCTGGCAGAGGCGTTTCCTGCCCTACATGACCGTAATCATCGTATTTATCGGGGGCCTGTTTTTATTTGGGCCGCCGCCAGGGATCAGCGAAGTCCGCGATTTCATGGAGGTCCTTCCTCTCAGCATTCTGCTTCTGAGTATCCTATGGGCCGAACATTTCGGATTAATGCCTGCAACAGTCGCGGCAACCGGTTCTTTGTGGGCAGTGCGTCCAACATTTCATCTCCTGGCGCCGATTGTAATAGCCGTAATCGTATTAACCACCAGTATCGCCTCAGTGCAGTACAACGTCCTGTACCAAGACCTTCAGCCTGCCAATCAGTCACAATCTCCTCTAGGCAAATTCGTTTATAACAGCGGAAAGACCGCAACACTCGAAGCGCTGGCACAGTTGTTCCGAAACGGATACGCCGACACGGCGCTCAAGCTGGGAATCAATGATCAACTGGAGCATCGTGACAAGGACGCCGAGGCGCAGTACCGGGACGTGCTGCAAATGGATACCAACTCGATTTACGCGATGAATAACCTGGCCACCCTCCTGGCCACGGATTCGGACCCGCGATTGCGCGACGGCGGCCGCGCGGTAAAGTGGGCCCGCCGCGCCTGCGAATTAACCCAATATCACGAGCCGGCTCTAATCTACACCCTCGCGGCGTCCTATGCCGAAGCCGGACGGTTCGCCGATGCCATCGCGGCCGCGGAACAGGCCCGCGCGCTCGCGTTGCAGCGGGGCGAAAATCGCCTGGTTGGCGCAAACGAGCCATTGGTGAATTTATATAAAACCGGCCATCCATTCCATCAACAGCAATGACGGGCCGTTGCCGCTTGCTCACGCGCGGCTCCGGGCATCACTCCGGCTCGGCCCAGCGCGGCGCAAGGTTATTCTTAATGCCAAGGTGATCAAGCACCCGCGCAACGACCGTGTCGGCCAGATCAACAATTGTTTTCGCCCCGGAATAGAAAGTCGGATTGGCCGGCAACATCGTCGCGCCGGCCAGCAGCAGTAATTCCATGTTCCTGACATGGACCAGGCTCAGCGGCGTTTCGCGCGGCACCAGAATTAGCTTTTTCTTCTCTTTGAGGACGACATCCGCCGCGCGTAACAAAACATCCTCGCTGTAGCCGTGAGCTATACGGCCCATGGTTCCCATTGTACAGGGAATAATCACCATGGCGTCGGGCGGATTCGAGCCGCTGGCAAAAGGAGTGTTCATGCTCTTCAAACCATGCAGCTTCGCGCCGACGGGCAGCTTCAGGCCTCCCGGCAATTCCTCCGTGATAACCTGCTGCGCATAGTTGCTTTGCACCACGTGGATTTCGTGTTCGCGCGCATCCAAATTGTCCAGCAGCCGTTTTGCGTATAGCACGCCGCTGGCCCCGGTTATGGCCACAAGAATTTTCAATCTGCCAAAGCATAAGCGCGCGCATGGACAAACAAAAGCTTCAAGCGCCAGGGTTGGCGCCGGGCGCATATCACCCATGTTCGGACGCCCCCTCTTCCGTGCTTGACGCATCACCGATTCGGCGCCACGCCCGACGTTGGCGCTTGGAATTCGATCCTCCCAGTGCGACTCTTTCTCATGTTCAAAAGCCTTGTGGTCTTTGGCGGCGCGTTTGTGCTGGCGGCTGTCACCGCTGCCGCTGGCGATATTTCATTTCGCGTATCCCCGCAGCCGGAATGGAATCGCATGTTCCAAAAGACCAATGGCTGGCTGGGCGCTGACGGGGATTATTCCGTTCCGCTCGGCCCCGACAAAACCCTCTGGCTTTTCGGGGATACGTTCATCGGCCAAGTCCGGGGAAACCAGAGGACCCGCGCGGTCATGATTCATAGCTCGATCGCCATTCAACCGTTTGGGAAACCCCCGGAATTTTACTATCGCATGGACAAAAACCATCGCCCGCGATCCTTTATAAAATCGCCAGGGCAGCGGACCTATTTTTGGCTGAGCGACGGGGTGCGCGCCAAACCGGGGCTATACTTTTTCATGCAGCAGATAAAATGGCTCAACGACTCGACCTGGGGATTCCAATGCATCGGCACATGGCTGGCCTTCGTGCGGAACCCGGACGCGGCCCCCGGACTTTGGAAAATCACCACACGCAAATTGCCGTTCACGCGGCTTCCAGGCGGCCAGGACGTGGTCCTGGGATGTGAAACACTTGTTACCCCGCATTATCTTTACATCTACGGCTACAGCAATCGGACCAATTCCACAGCGGAGAAAAATCTAATCCTGGCCCGCGCGCCAAAGAATGACCCAGATGATCTTAACTCTTGGCGTTTTTATTCAAATGGGAGCTGGACTCCGAACTTTGACAAAGCCACAGCCATTTTTTCCGGCGCGGGCGCGGAGGGATCGGTTTCGTGGCAGCCCTTTCTAAAAAAGTTTGTCTTTGTGTATTCAGACGGAATATGGGGAACAATTGTCATGCGCACCGCCGGGGCGCCGGAAGGCCCATGGAGCGCCCCGATCAAACTATATCAATGTCCCGACATGAAAATCTCGACGCACGTCTTTTGCTACGCTGCCAAAGGCCATCCTGAACTGAGCGCGGACGACGAACTGCTCATCAGTTACGCTGCCAATTCCGACGACCTGTCAGAAGTAATGAACGATGCGCGCCTTTACTGGCCGCGATTCATTCGGGTCACATTCCAAAAACCTTAGCCGGACGATCCAAACGCGATGGATTTCATTTTTAATGGGCGTTGACTTTAACCATGTCCTTGATGCCCTTACGCTCCAATATTATGAACAAGGCGAAATATGAAAAATCACTTCCCGCGCCCGCCGGGCGCGGAGGGCGACTTTGCGACGATAGCCCGGCACTTCCTGCGCCTTGATGCGACAGCTTCCCCTCTCTGCGTCGCGCCCCGCGCTCCGGTAATCGCTCTCGGTGGCCCTGACAAATCATTGCTTCGTCCACCCACAGAGATCAAACACATGAACGTTATCATGAATCCGAATCGGTTGATTCCGGGCTGGACTGGCGTTCCTTTCACTCGCATCACGGGAAGCGGTTGTTGCAAGAGCCTCTTCAATGAACATAGATGCGCGATGGGCGCGCTCCCCGCGGATGTTCGCCGAAGCGCCCGCGAACTTAATGCATTGAATAAAATTCAAAAATGCCTTTTGCATTTTGAACGCCCAATACATTAAATTAGTTCCAAGCCAGAAGCCGTCATGCCAAGCCAACCAGAGAGAACCGGACGCCGTCGCTGCGCGATTGGCGGCGCGCTGGACCATTGCCATTGCGGGTTTGCGATTGGCGAGCGAAACCGCTTCAAGGGTTTCCTGCCAGAGGCGCGGCGGCCATTTCAACGATTCAACGTGCCGTGAACCATTCCCACGCCAGCGCGCTTCAGTCGTTTGCACGAAATTTGCAATGGCTGCTGGCGGTGCGTCTGGCGGTGCAATTGGCCACGGTATGGTTGTTCGTCTGGGGGGTCATCATTCTCGCCCTGAGAATCTTTGGAGTCCAAAACATGTATTGGCTGACCGGGGGATTGTTAGCCGTTGCGCCGCTGGCCTTGCTGGCATCGTGGAGGGCGAGGAAACAACGGGCGCCATTGACAAAAATTCGCGCCAGTTACGATCGCATCAACCGGTGCGGCGGCATTATCATGTGCGCCGAAACACCCGGTGCCGAGGCCTGGATGGCACAATTGCCCCTGGCCGGCGCGCCTAAAGTCCAATGGCACAGCGGACGGCCGATGCTGCTTTTGTGGGTCTCGACGGCATTCGTCATGATCACCCTGCTCCTGCCAAACCGTCTCACGCGTTTTCCAGGCCATCGTCCGCTGGAAATCGGCCAAATCGTCCAGCAATTGCATGCGGAGGTGCAGATGCTGGCGCGGGAAAAAATTGTCAATGCGCAAAAGGCGGCCGAATTACAGAAGCAGCTATCGCAACTGCAGGAGGATTCCCTGGGGTATGACCCGGCCAAAACCTGGGAAGCGCTCGACCACATCAAACAATCCGATTCCGATGAGGCGCGGCAGGCGGCCCAGGAGGCGCTTGATAAAACCACGTCGTTGACGCAGGCCGAAGCGCTGGCCAAAGCGATGGAACAAGCCGCCGATTCGGGCATGAGCGCCACAACCGCTTCGCAGGCGGCCCAAGCCCTGGCATCCATGCTCAGCGCGGCAAAACTCGATAACGGTCTATTAAATGTCCAAATTCCCGCGGCACTGCTGGCCGGCTTGAACGGTCTAAATAAGGAACAGTTGGAAAAACTGTTGAAAGGGCTGTCAGCAAACAAAGACTTGTTGAGCATGGACATTAGCAATCTCACAAATCTAAAGATGATTGACCCGGCAACGCTGGCAAATTTGCAGGCGGCCGGCATATGCGAGAATCCGGACGCACTGGCAAATTACTTGTCCTCCTGCACAAACTGCGACGTCGCGATGCTTTGCGCGCGTCCGGGCAAAGGCGGTCCGGGCAGGGGCGGACCCGCCGCGCCGATGACCTGGTCAGATGGGGCATCGGAAAAGAATTTGAAATTCCAGGAGCACGCGCTGCCGCCATCGCCGCATCTCTCGCAGGCGCAACTGGTCGGGGTCAGCAAAGCGGCGCCTGAATTGTCCGGCAGCGATATTTTGGCGCAACACGGGGCCCTGGACAACGGCGCAGCCGGCGGCGGGGCCGCCAATGCCAGGGTGATTTTGCCCGAACAACGGCAAGCCGTTCAAACCTACTTTGACAGGAACCACTAAATTATGCCTGAAACCATACTGAAACCAGAGGAATTGCAGCCAGTGACCCAATTGGCAGCCAGGACGCTGGAACAATTAGACCGCATACTGCTGGGCCGCAAGGAACTTCATCGTCTAGTGCTCATTGGCATCCTGTCACGCGGCCACATATTGCTCGAAGGCCTGCCTGGACTTGGAAAAACCGCGCTCGTCCGAACCATCGGCCAAGTGCTGAAACTGGATTTCAAACGCATCCAGTTCACGCCCGACCTGATGCCCGGTGACGTTTTGGGTTCGCATATTCTCCAGGAAACCACTTCGGGCAAGCGCGAACTGGTATTCCAGCCGGGGCCGGTCTTTACGAACATTCTGCTTGCCGACGAAATTAATCGGGCATCGCCCAAGACACAGTCTGCGATGCTCGAAACGATGCAGGAGCAATCGGTGACGTTGCTTGGGACCACGCGGGAATTGCCACAGCCCTTCTTTGTGCTGGCCAGCCAGAATCCGATTGAATTGGAGGGCACTTATCCATTGCCCGAGGCGCAATTGGACCGGTTTTTGTTTCGCGTCATGTTTGATAACGTGGACGTGGACGTACTCGATCAAATCATTTCCGAACGCCGGCGCGGCGAACTGCCGCCGCCCACGTGGCAGATGGAGCGGGCGCAACTGCAGATTTTGTTCGAAACCATGGGCAAAATCTATCTGCCCCGGCCGGTCTCGCACTACATCGCCCGTCTGGTTTCGGCGACGCACCCCGGCGCGGTGGAGGCCACTGGCCCGGTCAACAGCTATGTAACCTATGGGGCCTCGCCGCGCGCGGCCATTGCGATCGCCGAGGCGGCGCGGGGCAACGCGCTGGTCGCGGGACGACCGAGCGTCGGCTTCGAGGACGTCAAAATCGTCGCCCCACCGGTCTTAAACCATCGTTTGATTCTAAACTATCAGGCGCGGTTTGACCGCATGACGGCGTCAAAACTTGTGGGCGAACTGCTCACGCAGCTTGATGAAACGGGCCTAAACCTGCCCAAAGACGTGGAACTGGCCCACGCATGAGAGGGACATGAGTGATACGACTGCCATGAGTGGCCTGAATGCGGGCGACCGCAAAACAGTGAAGGCATTCAAGCGCGCTCACGCGCATCCAGGGCGCCGCGGCACATGGGTTCACTTTTTTCTTTGGTCTTTTTTCTTCTTCCTTCCCGGCGCCTGGCCCTCGTTCGCCGACGACGTGGGAGAAATTTCCGCCGATGCCAGCGCCATCTATACCGGCAATACCTTCCACGGGTACGCCGAAATTCGGGTGGACTTACAGAACCGCTCACATACCAGGGCGCACACCGTCACGCTAATTTTTCCCAACGCATCCTACGACTACGGCGACGGCAACAGTGTCAGGCGTTTGTCCCGCACAGTCACCCTGGCGCCCGAATCGGATCAAACCGTCTCCTTGTTGCGACCGCCTTTGCCCTCTCATGGCGATGGCTCAATCCGGGTGGAAGTGGATGACGGGAACGAAGGGGTAATCCATGCGCCCAATGCCAACAACCATTGCGATTTCTACGCCGGCGACGCGTCGGCGACAGTGTTCCTCAGCCGCAGCCTTGACGATAATGCAATCGAGCATTTGTTCAACGCCAACCAGGGCGCCTTTACGGCAGCCATGGCGGTGGGTTCGCCGGACGCGCCCGGGCCGGGCATTCAACCGACGGCCTGGATGCCCGACACGCGAAGGTACCGGCAAACCAACTGGCTGGAATTGGATTATGCCAAGCCGCAGGTGGTGACTAAAATTGTGGTTTATAACACGCAATCCCGCCGTTTAAACGGCATGATTACGTTGATCGGCGCCGAGGGGACAAATATCGCCACAATTCCCATGGCAAAGGGCAAGCAAAGCCGCGGCAGCGCCGGTTGGCTTGAGCAATTTGAGTTTAAGGCGCCGTCCAGCCCGGTAAAAACGGTCCGACTGAACTTTGGACGGACCGGACCGTACAGTATCGCCATTGACGCCGTGCAAATTTCCGGACCGGATGGCAGCCAATGGGCTTCCGGGGCGCGCGCCAGCAGCGACAACAGCGCCGAGGCTTCCGCCTATGGCGCTCCCCGCGCCCAAAATACCGTCGAGAGCCTTCGGTCCGAAACCGGGATACCCGATTGGAGCGAAACCTGGCTGGCTTATACTCCTTTCGACGCCATCGTTCTCGCCCAGGCGGATTTGGCCGCCATGTCCCCGGGCGTCTTTGGAGCGATTGGGAATTTTTTGCAAGCAGGCGGAAACGTCGTTGTCTTCGGCGCGTCAGATTTGCCGTCCGCGTGGCGCCCATGGGCCAACGACAAGGTGGACGGGGGCGGCGAATACCGGGTCGGTTTTGGGCGGTGCTTTCTGTTCAATACGGAAAATCCCGCATCGCTCGATCGTGTCACCATCCGGGCCTTGCGGACGGCCACCCGTGAATCGGCGCTTTATTGGCAATCATTGCCGCAGGACAGCGGGGGCGGCGAGTCCGCGCTGCCCGTCCATCGAGCCACGAAGGTGCCGGCGCGCGGTTCCGTGCTGGCGATGTTCATTTTCGTGCTTGTGATCGGGCCAGCCAACCTGATTGTGTTGAGCCGGCTCAAGCGGCGCATATGGGTGCTCTGGACGATTCCAGTGATTTCAGTCGCCACCACGATGCTCATCTTCGCCTACAGTTTGCTGCGGGAGGGCATCACGCCCGACATTCGCATCTGCGGATTGACCCTCCTGGACCAGGTCAGCCATCACGCCGCCACGTTCGGGGGCGAATCGTTTTATTGCCCGTTGACCCCGGGGCATGGCTTGAATTTCGATTATGAGACAGAGGCAACGCCACTGGTCAGCGTTCGGAATTATCGCGGCGGCGGCAGTTCGCGGGAAGTGGACTGGTCGCAATCCCAACATTTGATTTCCGGCTGGGTCTCGGCGCGTGTTCCCGCCTACTTCCACCTTCGGAGGTCGGGCACCTCGCGCGAACGGATCGAGATTTCAAATGAGAACGGCACTCTGCAGGTCGTCAACGGCCTGGGCGCGCCGGTACGATCACTTTGGCTAGCCGACGCGAATATGCGTTTGTACCACGCAAATAATATTCCGGCCGGGCAGAAAACCGGTCTCATTCCGGCTAAGGCCTCGCAACCGCTGGAAAAGTCGGGGCCGGCCAGCTTGAAACGCGACCTGGGATTCGGAGTGCTCGGCGCCGATGATTTGGGGGCTGGCGCCCAAAAGTATCTCATGCCAAATACTTATATCGCGGTGCTCGACGGGAATCCTTTCCTCGAAGACGCGCTGACCTCCAACCCGAACCCAAAGCATACCAGGACAATCGCCGTGGTTTTTGGGATTTTAGAAAATTCCAATTAATGAAAGTCGAGGTTAAAAATCTGCGTAAGGAATTCGGCAAAACCGTGGCGGTGGACAACATTTCCTTTTCATTCGATTCCGGGCACGTTTTCGGCTTCGTGGGGCCGAACGGAGCCGGCAAAACCACCACCATGCGCATCATCTCCACCATCGAGGAACCGACGTCCGGAGACGTTTTCCTGAATGGAATTTCAGTGGGCGAAGAACCCGAACTGGCGCGGCGAACGGTTGGTTACGTGCCTGACACGCTGCCGGCGCATGGCGACATGACGGTTTACGAATATCTGGATTTCTATGCCCGCGCCTATGGATTGCGCGGAAAAAAGCGGTCGCAGGCCGTCGCCGGCATCGAGGAATTCACCAATGTCGGCGGGATTCGTGACAAGCATCTCAAGGCCCTTTCCAAAGGGATGAAACAGCGGGTCACTCTGGGCCGCGCGCTCATCTACGACCCCGACGTTTTGGTGCTGGACGAACCCGCCGCGGGGCTGGACCCGCGCGCGCGCGTGGAACTGCGTGAATTGGTCGTGCTCCTGTCCGAACGCAAAAAGGCGATCCTGATCAGTTCGCACATTCTTACGGAACTGACGGAAATCTGCAATGGCGTGGTTATCATCGAGCGCGGAAAAATTCTTGAAACTGGAACGATTGAGGAGGTTTTGAAAAAAAGCGCGCCGCGGCGCACCATCGTTGTTCGGATGTTGTCCGGAAGCCAGAACCAAAATCCGCAACTCATCCGCGAGTTGTTGCAAACGCCGTTCGTCGAAAACGCCCGCGAAATCGTCAATGAAATTCAGTTTGATCTCACGGGCGATGAATCCGCCGCGTGCGACGTGCTGGACAAATTAATCGAGAAGAAATTTCGCGTGGTCGAATTTCGCCAGGCGCGCGCGAACCTGGAGGACATCTTTATGAAAGTCACCAAAGGAGGCGTGCAATGAGCGTCGCCGGCATTCGAAATCATTTCGCCCACTGGCGCGAGTGGGAGATGAATCCCATCGTGGTCAAGGAATTGCGCCAGGCCGTGCGCAGTTGGGCCGTCACGGGTATGTTGCTGCTATTCCTGGCGGGCCTTTTCGTCATTTCTGTTGTTTTCTTCGTCTCGGGCGCGGACTCGGATCCGGATGCGCAACTGGGCGGCGACCTTTTCCTCGCCTTCGCGATCATCCTCGCGATCGCCAGCCTCTTTTTCATTCCGCTGTACCTTGGCATTCGGGTCGCGGCGGAACGGCAGGAAAACAATCCCGATTTGTACTATGTCAGCACGCTTTCTCCCGCGCGCATTATTCGGGGGAAGTTCCTGTGCGGCCTGTACATGGCGGTTTTGTTTTTCAGCGCCTGCATGCCGTTTATGGCATTTACCAATTTGCTGCGCGGCGTGGATTTGCCGACGGTCTTTTTCATTTTGTTTTATCTATTTCTGACCGTTTGCACTCTCAACATGGCCGCCATCTTCCTGGGCTGCATTCCCGCCACCCGCCCCTTTAAAATTTTCTTCGGCCTGGTCGGGATCATCGTGTCAATTTATTCCATTGTGGGATCCCTGACCTTCATGTTTCGGTTCGTCACGTTGGGCGTCGCTTCGGCCATGGACGGGCGCAATTTTTGGATTGGCACGTTGACCGCCCTGGCCATTTATGCCGCGGTGGCCGGACTCTTCTATGTTATGGCCGTGGCGCTGGTGTCTCCGCCTTCATCAAACCGCGCGTTGCCGGTCCGCGTTTATTTTACGGCTGCCTGGTTTTTAACCGGGCTCTTGAGCCTGGCCTGGGTGACCATGGGCGCCCATTGGCATTTCCCGGCCGGACATTCCGATCCCGTGGGCATCTGGTTTCATTCCATGATCAATTTATTGACGGCTTCGGTGATTGTGGTCGTCAGTAATTCAGACGCATTCAGCCACCGTGTGCGCCGGGCCATTCCCCGCGCGCCGTGGAACCGTTTCTTTGCGTTCCTTTTCTTCAACGGCGCCGCCGGAGGACTCGTTTGGGCCGCCGCGATGATGGCCGCGACGTTTCTGTTTGCATCGAAAATTTCTTCGTACGTCGCGGGCCGCAATGAATGGTTGCCCGATGAGGCGTTCGCCCTCTATATATTTGCTTATGCGTTGGCCGGCCTGTTCATTCATCGAAGATTTTTTCCGCGGCGTCACGCCAAGATTGCCGGTTTGTTGACGATTTTTATCATTGCCGTGACCGCGCTTGCGCCCAGCATTTTTCTGTTTTTCCTGAACCAATTGACAACCTATTCCATTGAACATCTCGAACTGGGCAACGTCATCAACATTTTTTCAATGCGCGACGACAATCGCCTCATCTATCATTTTTATTTTGCCGCGGGTGTCCTTGCCGTCATGGCCGTTCTCAACGCCCGATGGTTTTTCCGCCAGATCAGAAACTTTGTTCCGCCGCCGAAAGACGCTCCGCCGGTAATCGCTTATGAAGCACCCGCCCAGATCGAGCCGCAACCGTAAGCGAGCGGCCATAAAAGGCAGCCGGGAAGCGGGAGGGCTCGTTCGTTAATCTTATGGACTCTCAAATCCGCCAAGCCCTTCGGGACGGTGAAAAGCTGGGTCTGCGTTATGCGCTGCAGATTCCTCAAACCGCGTCGAGCGGCGGCGGCACGCGCTCCGGGCGGCGCGCCGGCAGTTCCATTGATTTTCAGGACTATCGCGATTACCAGCCCGGCGACGATTTGCGATTCATTGACTGGGGCATCTACGCCCGCTCGGATCGCCTGACAATAAAATTATTTCGCGAAGAGGTCGCGCCGCATCTCGACCTGATCCTGGATGGGTCGCGTTCCATGGGATTGGAACAAAGCCACAAGGCCGAGGCCGCGGCGCTGCTCTCCGCCGTTCTGGCCACTTCCGCAGCCAACGCCCAGTGCAGCCAGGCCATTTGGCTTTCCGGCGAAGGATTTCAGCGACTGCCCAATGACTCGCTCTCGCCCGCCGCATGGGACAAACTGAGCTGGGAAAGCGCCCGCACACCGCAACAGGCGATGGAAATCATGCCGCCAAAATTCCGCCGACTGGGCGTGCGTGTGCTGGTCAGTGATTTGCTTTGGCCGGGCGAACCTCTTCCGTTCTTGCGCCGATTGCGCGAAGGCGCCGCCGCCCTCTTTGTCGTGCAACTTCTTGCCGGGGGGGATGCCACACCGCCCGAGCACGGCAACCTTCGGCTGGTGGACAGCGAAACAGCCGAAGAAACCGAAATCTACGTTGATTCGGTCATTGCCAAACAATACGCGTCCAACCTGGCCATGCTTCAACAATCCTGGGCCGACGCCTGCCGCCGGTGCGGCGCCCAAATGACAACGTTGATCGCCGAGAACCTGGAAAATTCACTCAGCGAACTGGAAACCATCCAGTTGCTGGCCCCGGCATGATACTGCGTTCCCGCCATTCGTCGCTGAGGCCTGCGGAACGGGCGATCCGCCTGCCCATGTCACCGCCATGGGTATTGGCGCAAGAATCCGGCGCGCGAACTCACCGGCCATGATTCCGCTGCTTACCTATCCACTGGCGCTGATTGCCCTGGCCACCGTCCCGGCCCTGACCGCCATTTATATTTTCCGCAATCGCTTTCGCCGCCGCCAGGTTTCCAGCCTGGTCCTCTGGCGATTCCATGTCCAATCCAAATCCGGCGGCGCCAAAATCCATCGCCTTCAATTGCCCTTGCTTTTCTTTCTGGAATTGCTCGCGCTGCTTCTGCTGGTCGCCGCCGCCACCGGTCCGCGCTGGAAACTGCCCCAATCATCGCGTCCGCTCATCATCGTGCTCAACGATTCTTTTTCCATGCGCGCCGTCGGGGATGGCGTTTCCGCGCAAGAGCGGGCCAAAGAATCTTTGCAAAAACTGTTCCGCCGTCAGCCACCCCCATTCACGCGCCTTATTTTAGCGGGCACGGAGCCTCATTCGCTCGGTTCAACTGTGACGCGCTGGAGTGAAATCAACCAGCTCCTGTCCCAATGGAAATGCTGGTCTCCCGAAGCGGCCATGGATTCGGCGATTACCCTGGCGTCCGAAATTGGCGGAGGCCAGGCGAACATTTTGGTCCTGACCGATCACAAACCGGCGGATGAAAAAATTTCCAACCCCCGCCTGGAATGGCGGGCATTTGGCCTGCCTCTCGATAATTTTGCGATCATAAACGCGTCTCGCACGGCCTTTGGCGACGAGGATCGTTGCCTTATTGAAATCGCCAATGACTCGGAGTCCGCCCGTTCCAGCCGTTTGCTCGTGCAGATTGGCTCAAACGACGTCCAAACCTCTCAGATCTCGCTTGGTCCCCGCCAAACCCAGCGACTGGTTTTTAACCTACCCGCAACGGCCCCTTCGCTTCGCGCCGCGCTCGACCCCGACGCCCTCGACGCCGATAACGCAATCGAGTTGTTGCCGCCCATCCGCAAACACGTTCGCGTCCAGGTCGCCCTTACCAATAAGGACCTTTCAACGATGGTCAATCGCGCGCTCGACGCCACCGGTTTTCGCGCCGCCCTCGAGCAAAACCCCCAACTCGTCATTCATGCGGACACTTCGGCTGTGGGCAGCAACGCCTGGGACATAACATGGTCCACTGTCGGAGCGACCAATGCGTACACCGGTCCATTCATTGTGGATAATTCGCATCCACTGGCCGAAGGCATCGCCCTGGATGGCGTCATCTGGGCGGCGGCGGCTACGACGAATGCTCCCGGGGACGTGCCCGTCATTCTGGCCGGGAATGTCCCGTTGCTGTCCGAACGCCAGGACATTATCGGCCGGCGCCACATTACGCTAAACCTAAATCCCACGTTCTCGACGGTGCAAGACACACCCGATTGGCCAATTTTGTTTTGGGATATTTTGTCCTGGCGCATCTCGGAAATGCCGGGACTCAAAGATAGCAACGCGCGCCTGGGGACCGAAGTCATGTTGAAAACAGACAACCAACCGGTCGCCATTACGCAGCCGGACGGGGAGAAATTGTTCTTTCCCAAAGTTGCCGACCAAATGGCAATCGCCACGCCCATACCGGGCATTTATACCGTGGCCGTTGGCCCGGAAACCAATCAATTTTCGGTAAACGCGCTGGCCGCCGACGAATCCGATCTGTCCCAATGCGCTACCGGACAATGGGGCAACTGGAACAACGACCCCGCGCAACGTCTCGTCGAAACATCCGCTGTCTGGATACTTGGTTTGCTGGCGCTGGCATTTCTCGCCGGCCATATGTATCTGGTTGCGGCGGCGCGAGGCACAAATTGATGCTATGACAGAGATGCTTGCTCCGCCGGCCCAATAATTGACATGCCCACCTTCTTTGAACCGGTTTGGCTCCTGCTGTTCATCCCTCTCGGCGCGGCATGTTTCGCATGGCCGCTGCCGAACCGGCTATTGAATACTTTGCGCGTGGTCCTTTTTATGCTGGTTGTAATGGCCCTGGCCCAACTGGCCGTTCGATTGCCCGACCGCGCCGGCACGGTCATCGTCGTTGCCGATCGGAGCGAATCCATGCCGCTGGATTCTGACGCGTCGGAAAAGGAAATTATCGGGTTGTTGCACAAATCCATGGGGCCCCGGGATCAATTGGGTGTTGTTGCCTTTGGCGGCCAGGCCGCCGTCGAGCAGGCGCCCGAACGCGGCGAGTTCGGCGGATTTGCCGCCGATATCGGACCGGATCATTCCAGTCTAAACGACGGCATCCAGACGGCCATCGAACTGATTCCTCCGGATGGCGGCGGGCGCATCCTCGTGGTCTCGGACGGCAAATGGACGGGCAAAGACCCCGCCGCCGCGGCCGCCCGCGCCGCCGGCCGGGGCATCGCCGTGGATTACCGTCTCGTGACCCGGCCACAGGTGGACGACACGGCCATTGAAAGCTTTAACGCGCCGCAATCGGTTTTGCCCGGCGAAGCTTTTCTGGTGAGCGCATGGGTGTCTTCGCCCGTGGACCAGCAAATCACGTATCAACTCCGGCGCAATGGCGAAATCATTTCCTCGGGCCAAAAACTGGCGCCACAAGGTTTGTCACGGCTCATGTTCCGGGACCGGGCCTCCACCGCGGGTGTCAACGAATACACCCTCACTGTTCAAGGCGCCCGGAACGATCCAATTCCCGAAAACAATACGGCCCGCGCGCTCGTCGGTGTTGAAGGCGCGCGCCCAATCCTTATTGTTTCCTCGGCGGGCGGCAGTTCGGGCCTTGTGAATCTCCTTCGGCGAGGTCATGTGGATGTGGTCGGCAAAGCCCCCGGCGAATGCAATTGGTCTCTTGAAGAACTCAGCCAATATTCCGCAGTCATGATCGAGAATGTTCCCGCGGGAGATATTGGCATGCAGGGAATGGCAACGCTTGCCTCATGGGTCGAGCAGACCGGCAGCGGGTTTGCCCTCACGGGCGGCCAAAAATCCTACGGCCCGGGCGGTTATTTCAAGTCGCCCCTGGATCCGATCCTGCCCATCTCGATGGAGATGCGCAAGGAGGTTCGCAAGATGAGCGTGGCGGTGGTTGTAGCCCTCGACCGTTCCGGCAGCATGGCCATGCCCGCCGGCGGCGGCCGCGAAAAAATTGACCTGGCCGACCTCGGCACTGTCCAGGTTCTGGATCTGCTTTCGCCCAATGACGAATTCGGGGTCTTCGCCGTGGACACCGAAGCCCATGAAATCGTCCCTCTCGATACGGTTGATCATAACATGGCCTACCGCGGAAAGATTCTGTCCATAGATTCCGAAGGCGGCGGCATTTATATCTATGAAGCGCTGGTGGCATCCGCCAAAATGATTTCGGCCGCCAAATCGCCAACCAAACATATCATCCTTTTTTCCGACGCCGCGGACGCTGAACAATCCGCTCATTATCAGGACATCGTGGCAAAACTTCGGGAGGCGGGCGTGACCGTAAGCGTTGTCGGCCTGGGCACCGCGCACGACTGCGACGCGGACATGCTGAAAGACCTTGCGCGGCGAGGGGGCGGCCAATGTTATTTCAGCGATAATCCAGATGAAATTCCACGCATTTTTGCGCAGGACACCTTCACCATCGCGCGCAGCACGTTTGTGGACAAACCCGCGCCCTTCAGCATCACCGCGGGTTATTCCCTCCTGGGCATGGCGCCCGCCGGCGCGCCGCCCTCGCTCGGCGGATATAACCTCTGTTACCTGCGTCCGGGAGCCAATCTGGCCGCGGTGACCCGGGACAAATACAAAGCCCCGGTGGTCGCCACCTGGGACGCCGGCAACGGGCGGGTCCTTTGTTATTTGGGCGAAGCCGATGGAAAATACAGCGGCGATTTTGCCAAATGGAACCAGGCGGGCGAATTTTATTCCACTTTGGCGCGCTGGGTTGCCGGAAAAAATAAACCGCTCCCGGACGACATGTTGCTAACGCAGGAAATCCGGGATGGCGATTGTTTCGTGGACCTGCACCTGGACCCGGCCCGCAAGGCCGATCCATTTGCGAAATTGCCGCGTCTGGCCGTCCTGCACGGCCTGCCCGGCGCGGCGCCGGCAAAAGAGACAGTGTCGTTGGAGTGGAAAAACGCTGATCTTCTTGAAGCCGACGTTCCAATCGAAGGCGGTGAAACGGTGCTAAATACCGTCGAAGTTTCCGGCCAAAAACCGGTCACCTTGCCGCCGGTATGCCTGCCATATTCGCCTGAATTTGCTCCCGACCAACCCGGGCGCGGCGCCGCGGCCCTGGCACAAATTGCCGCCACCACCGGCGGAAAAGAACGCGTCGAGATTCCTAAAATCTGGATGGAACTGCCCGTCCGCTCGCGCTATGTGACACTGGCCCCATGGCTGCTCGTGCTCGCGGCTTTCCTGTTCCTTCTCGAAATTGTCGAACGCCGCGCCGGCTGGCTTTCGAAGCTTGCGAAGCTCAGAATCAAGAGCAGGGAAGGCGAGGAATTTTTAAGTGCCCGGCAGGCCCCCATGGGCGAAACCGAACCTCCGACTCCAAAGTCCAGCCCACAAATGGCTCAACCTGTGACGAATAAATCCAACGCTCCAGCGCCCGATTCGGCGGCGGCCAAAGCAGGAACAAAACCGGTCCCGCCAAAATCAGCCGACGACGAAGGTTCAACACTCGGCGCCATGCGCCAGGCCCGCGATCGCGCGCGTCGAAATCGGGAAAAATTGTGAGTGGCAGCGGCGGGCCGCCTCGCCGTTCGAGCCGCGCTCACAGGCGCAATGATTGTGTACGGGTTTATGCGCTCCAGATCGAATCCATCGCTTCATCCAAGAAGAACTTCCAATGTCTGATCCGCCCCTATCGTGATTTGACCTTTTTCAAAGTTAAGGCGATAACGTCCGCCATTCACGGTGAATGTGACTGGCGCCTTTTTTCCCGCCAAAGTAACTGAGGGGCGATAGTGGCCGGCCTGAACCGGGGCAATTTCCAATGTTTCCAGGCGAAGCACGCCGGATTTGACGGCGATTTCAAGTCTTTGTTCAGTCCCATTCCATGTTTGCGAAAAGCTCCCCCAGGATTGCGGCCCGGTAAAAAAAGATTTGAATTTTTCAGGATGAAAACACGGCGCGACATGCAATTCAGCGCGCGGGCCGTCGTATTTCCAACCCGATAGCGCAAGTAATAGCGACCAGGAAGACATGGCGCGGGCGTAATGGCCGCCGCATTCGATTTCGCACCATGGGTTTCGGGGGATCGGACTGCGCGGGACCCCGTCGTACCGGTCCCGGGCGCCTTTGGCGATAGAGAAACCTTCTTCAAGAAATCCCTCGTAGATCATGTGGGCGGCGACCTGATATTCTATCCCGGTCCACACTTCATCCGAGTAATTCATAACACGGGCCGGGCGGCCGCCGCGCGGCCAGACGCAGACAATAAGACCTTTGTCATGCGCCCCGGCAAACGCGCGAGGCTTAAATATCCAGCCGGTAAGATCTGATTTCCAATTGTATTTGAAAATCGAGCGCAAAGCCGAATGCACCTTGTCCTTTGGCAGGACGTAGCCGAGGCCGAGTTGATGCGCCCACCACTGGCCCACCAACTGATCAGCCATACAGCCAGGCCCTACTTGACCCGATAGATTGAGGTAATCCGGCAAATACTGCTGGAAATACTCGCCATTCCAGCACAACTCGACGAGCTTCGACTGGCCGCTTTGGAAAATCCCGTGGAAACGGTCGGCGGTCGCGCTTTCTCCCATGCGACGCGCCCATTCCTCGCCTGCGCGTAGCGCGGCCAGGTAATAGCCGCTGATGAACGTGGTAACGCCTTGCAACGCTTCGTCGTAGGTATTCCATTGGTCGTCTTGCAGAACGCCGCAAGGATGGCCTCCGTTTGCCCTGGCGTCGCGTTCAATCAGGTATTCCACGGCCCGTTTGACATTCGGCCAATACCCCTTGAAGAATGAATCATCGGAACAGTTCAGCGCTTCGCGATACGCCTTAAGGATGCAACTGGCGTGGCCGTCGGCAAACGGACGCTCTCCAGTCGGGTGCGGGGGAGACGGGACGGCTGTTCGATTGTTGATGCCGCCGTCGGGATTCTGTTGGTGTTTAAAATCAATCCGGCGCATATCTCTTTCGAGTGACGGAAAGAGGCGGGCCAGCGACTGTTCATATCCCCAAACATGCGTACAAGTCGGGTCACAGCAGCCGTTTGACCCTTCCCAACCGTAAATGTCCCCGTTCTCAATCCGAAAGACGACCCCGACGTGGCGTATGATTCCGGTATTAGCGGTGACACAATCCAGAAGCCATCCCGGCAGGGTGCTATCGTAAAAGGTTTGCCGGTAACGCGCAGTCCGGTCAATCAGCGCTTCCCGGGCGGCGGCAGCACCGGCCACGACCGCCCGGGCGTCGGCCCACCGGGTTGCATAGTGACAGCCAATCCATGCGCCGGTCTCTTTGTAATAACTGTTCGGAAAGCGCCACGCGAACAAAAATGGCGCTTCGAGAGAAACGCCGGGAGGAATGGAAACGGTCGAGGCAATCGCGCCGATAATCGTGCTGCCTTGCGGCGTTGAGGGGGTGGCCAAGCCGTTTTCGAGCGGCGAGAAACGGCCCTTCGTCGAAAATTCCCGCCATACCGCCGACCAATCCTCGCATTGGGCCATTGCTGTCACGTCCGGACCCATTGTTGCCAGCGCCAGGGTCCCGAATCCGGGTGATTTGGCGGATTGCCTGCCGGCTTCCGCCCGCATAAACAAACCCGCCATTGGGCCATCCCGGAAAAGTTCATTGATGTTCCCGCCGAAATTCTGATGCCGGACGCCGTGGATATCACCGGTCGCATCATAACCAACCGGATTTATCATCATCGCACCCAGCGAAACCGATTGCGGGTCTGAGGTGGAATTCGTCAGACGGAACCGGAAAATGGCCAACGGCATGGAAGAAAAATCCGGGTCAAGCGGTTCCATTGGGCTGAAGGCCGACAGCTCAATCCGGATCGGCAAATCGTCGTCCCGGAAACGCAACGTGGCGACTGGATATTGACCGGTCATTTCGATTTGTTTTACACGCGGCCATTCGGGGCCGCCCGTCGTCTGCAGGAGTTTGGCGACCTGGCCGGCTCGAACGGCAAAATAAAAAGGCACCGACCCGTCACGCAACGTGTTAAACAACTGCCAGGTCGTGAGCTGCCCATCCGCGCCAATTTCAAAATTGCCCGTTCCGATGCCGCCCAGATGCATGCGAGCGTCCGTGTGGAGACCCGAAAGGTAAACACGCGGCGGTCCGGCCAAAGCGAGCGAACGCTTCCAGCGGTCCAACTCGCCGGACGGGAGTTCGAAGGCGTCCCATGCGGAGGGACCGGCCAGGGACATTGCGACACCCGTTCCAACCAACCCCAAAAACTCGCGCCGGGAGAAACCGTCGCTCTGGGGATGACAATTACCGGAACAATTGCATTTTCTCATTGGCGTATGCTCTATGACGATTTTGATAGAAATATTTTCCTGTCAACGGGCCTTTAGGCGGCTCAGTCGCCGCGTGCCGCAACCGATGAACTCATTCCGTGTCCAGCAGGCCGGGATTCCGTTTCAGCCATAATTTGGCGCTCTGGTAATCGGGACAGACCCGCTCCACCTCTTTCCAAAATCGAGCGGAATGGTTCATCTGCCGCAAATGCATCAGTTCATGAAGGATAATGTAATCGCTTACGAACGGGGGGGTTTGAATGAGCCGCCAGTTCAATGAAATGACGCCGGAGAAAGAACAGGAACCCCAGCGCGAGCGTTGCGCGCGCACGATGACGCGACGCACGGACAATTGGTGCAACGCCACGAATTCAAAAGTGCGCGCTGGCAATTGCCTTTCTGCCAAAGCCCGAAGATCGCGCTCAATGGCCGGGCGCAAGTCGCAAGTGATATCGGGGACTGTAAACCGCAAATCTCCCAATTGGATGACCTTTGCCGACGGACTTTCGCCGCCTTGCGACGCGGCGGACTGAAGATCGGGGATTGCAGATTGCGAATCAGCCGGGGCGGACTGATGTGTGTCGCCAGACCATGAAGAGGAGAGGGCTTCGATTTTTGTCAGTTCGCCGCGGAATAGGATTTCGGTTCCCAGGCGCCATTGTGTTGGCTGAACAGGACGCGAAGGGAAGGATTGCAATTGCCGTTCGAGCCACCGTCCCTGGCGGCGGGCAAATTCCAATGCCTCCTTTGCCGAGCCGCTGCGTGGAATCGTCAGGCTCGCCAGACCATCGGCGCGCAGGCGAAGAACGTAGCGCCGGGCGCGGCGGCTACGGACGAGCGCGACGGGAATCGCCCGTCCATTGACCAGCAGGAGTTCGTTGCGGGGCGGTCCGGATTTGTTCACTTCAGCGCCTCCCGCGCCGGTGGGGAGTAAACGATATTATTCATAGCAGCCGCGTCATTGGCGCGCGCTCGCGTGCTCACAGATTTCACGCGGCCGCGCGTGGGACTTCGTCCGCATCAGCCTTCGCCTTTTCATTGAAATGGCCCATGGCTCGAAATTTTTCGTAACGATTTTTGAGGCGCGCGGGGGCGTCCAAAGCGATGAGCTGTTCCAAATGCTTGAGGCAATGCGCCTTGAGGTTGTTGGCGGCGACGGGGTGGTTGGTGTGAGCGCCGCCGCCCGGTTCGGGAATGATTTCATCCACCAATTTAAGCTCAAGCAGGTCGCGCGCGGTAATTTTGAGCGCGGCCGCGGCCTTGGCGGTGGCGGCGCGGTCGCGCCACAAAATGGCGGCGCAGCCTTCGGGAGGGATGACGGAATAATAGGCGTTTTCCATGATTAAAACGCGGTCAGCCACGCCGATACCCAGGGCGCCGCCGCTGCCGCCTTCGCCAATAACGGTGGCGACGATCGGGACTTCAAAGAGCATCATTTCGCGCAAATTCACGGCAATGGCCTCGGCCACGTGCCGTTCTTCCGCCGCCACGCCCGGAAATGCGCCGGATGTATCAATCAAGGTGATGATCGGGATCCCAAATTTGTTAGCCAGGCGCATGAGGCGCAGGGCCTTTCTATAACCTTCCGGATGGGCCATGCCGAAATTTCGCATGATATTTTCCCGGGTATCGCGTCCTTTCTGGATTCCGATGACCATGACGCGATGGTCGCCGAGTTTGGCGAAGCCGCCGACCATGGCGCGGTCTTCGGCAAAACAGCGGTCGCCGTGAATTTCCTGGAAGGCGGTGAAGGCAAGCTTGATGTAATCGAGGGTGTACGGGCGCTGGGGGTGCCTGGCCAACTGGACGCGTTGCCAGGGTGAAAGATTGGAAAAAATCTGGCGGCGGGTTTCCTCGAGCTTTTTTTCAATGAGCTGAATCTCCTCTTCAAAGCTAATGCCCATGGAATGTTTTTCGGGATGCTCGCGGAGGTCGTCCAGTTTACTTTGCAGTTCGATGATCGGTTTTTCGAAATCGAGCTGATGTTTCATATGGATAAGTTGTAACCGAATTCAGAAAGCCGGGCAACACGCAAAAGAGCGAACCCGACCGGGACAGGAGGACGTGGCGCGTCAGGAATTATCATCGTTACCGCCGAATACCTGGCGCATCAAGTCATACGCCTGCCCTCATGCCTTTGAAACTTGCGCCGTCGCGGCCCGGTATTCGTTACAGCTCCAGTTCCTTGTCTGTCACCGCGCCTTCTGAAGCCGTGGCCACGTGCGCGGCGTATTTGGCCAGGACACCGCGAGTGTAGCGCGGCCCGGGCGCGCGCCATGCTTTGAACCGCCTTTTCAATTCAGCGCCGGGCAATTCGATGTTGATCTGTCGTTTTGCCGCGTCAATTGTGATTTGATCGCCATCTTTAACGATGGCCAATGGGCCGCCGGAATAAGCTTCGGGTGTAATGTGGCCAACCACGAAACCGTGACTGCCGCCGCTGAAGCGTCCGTCGGTAATGAGCGCAACGTCTTTGCCCAGTCCTCTGCCCGTGATGGCTGACGTGGGAGAAAGCATTTCGCGCATGCCGGGCCCGCCGCGCGGGCCTTCGTAGCGAATGACCACGACGTCGCCTTTGACAATCGAACCGGCGAGGATTTTTGCCAATGCGGATTC
>JBOHXA010000386.1:0-2768 GCA_050737335.1 Limisphaerales bacterium
ATTGAACACACGCCAATTGATCGGAACGCCCGGAACGGTGAATTGCTCGTCGTCGCTTCGGACAATCACGATAGCTTTATCCAACTCGATAACGGAGCCAAAGGGAGCGACGGCGCCGCCGAATGGATTCCTTCTGGCCGAATCAAAGGTGACCCGGCGCAGAACACGCAGCCGTTCTCCATTCATCTCCCAGGGAGAATATCGCGCGACGGTCATCACGCCCTCGCGCGCCTGGCAGATTTTGTCTTTTCCGCCCCAGCAATAGCCTTCTTCTTTGAAAATCTCGCCCGGACCGATGATTTTCTCAAATTTGCGTCGCAATTTTGGAGTGTCGCGCCATGAGCGTCCGAGGTTGCTGGGCTCAAAATCGTGGCCATTTGCTTTTGCCCTTTTTGGCCGGTACTGATTGTCCTCACCGCCGTCTCTTACGTATTCGGCGAATATGCCGCCTTCCTTATGGGAAGAACCCATGATGCTGTAGTAAGCCCACGAGCAATCAGTGCAATCGCGCTTGTCCACGATCTTTGGCTTGCGCGGCTCCGCGTCTTCCCAGCCGTCCAGTTCGAGTTCGAAAAGCCCTTCCGGCCCGGCCGCCAAAGCCAGGGCGCCATACGAAGCATCCACGGAAACGACCGGGCAATCCCACATTTTTTTCGCAGCCAGGCCTTTGGCTTTTCCGCGCGCTGATTCCATTTTAAGAGTCGAAGTCACAAAGACGCCATTTTCGGAAACCGAGAAAAATCCTTTCATGTAAATGGTGGCGTCCAGGTGCGGGAATGGGAATGGCGTGTCCTGTGTCCGCACTAAATAATATCGCCAGTCGGCGACGCGCGGGGTCTTATGATGATTTGCCAGTCGCGCAAATTTGTTCTGAATGACCTCGCTCACCTGCGGGTCCTGCTGGATCAGGTCCCGCTGCGTTTCATATAAGTTATCGCTTCGGCTAAACGCGCATTGCATCGGTAGCGCGAGATTGTCCGGCACCGGAAATTCCGAGACGAGCCGGTCCCAGTCAATCGTATGGACGAGCCCGTCCCGGGTGAAAAGGTAAAGCGTGCCCATGTAGAGATGGGAATCCCAAAATTGACCCTCCAGGATCAATCGTAAAGGCGGGATATTCTTATTTTCGCTCATTCGCTCTTCGTTCAATGGGATAGCCAACGGCCCATCAGCATAGCCTGAGTCAGCAACTTCCGTGCAATATCCGGGCGGATTGATAAAATGATTTAAAGGTCATCGAATTTTCCATAAGAGGCTCGTGTTGAATGCGTTCTGAAGCAAGACGCAAAGGAATTCCTATATTCCGTTCCTGCATTCCTTCTTTCCTCATTGCGTCGGGGATTGGCCTCATTCCGTTCAGTCAGTTCAAAACCTTTGCTCATTGATTTCAGTCCTATCCCATACAATCCCGTAAATTCTGTCCAAAATCCCTTTCAGATTTCAAATGGTTTTGCCTTTTTCCTCTTTAATTTTTCGTTTTTAATTGTCTCATGGCGTTGCCCGCGGATTATCACATGCATACCCCCCTCTGCCTCCACGCAGTCGGTGAACCTCCCGAATACGCGCGACGCGCGGTCGAAGTGGGCCTCCCGGAAATCGGCATGTCCGACCATTCGCCCATGCGCCAGGACGATTTCGATGAATGGCGCATGAATTTCGATAAATTGGCCGAATACGTGGGAAAGGTCCGGCGCATTCAAAAGGACTTTCCGCAATTGCATATCAAAATGGCGCTTGAAGTGGACTATTTTCCAAATGGCGATGATTGGGTCCGCGAATTGGCCGGCATGTATCCCTGGGACTATTTCATCGGCTCAGTCCATTATGTCTCGGACGATTGGGCGGTTGATGACCCAAAAAAAATATCGGAATGGAAAAATCGCGATGCCTATGACGTATGGCGGATTTATTTCGACCGGCAGACCAGCGCGGCGGAATCCGGGCTCTTTGAAATCATCGGCCACGCGGACCTGCCGAAAAAATTCGGCCATGAGCCGCCTGCAAACGTCGCGCCGCTTTATGAAAAATTTCTTAACGCGGCCAAAAAATCCGGCTGCGCCATCGAATTAAATACGGCGGGCCTGCGGAAAGATTGCACCGAAATTTATCCCAGCCGCGAAATTCTCAAACTCGCATTTCAGAAGGACGTGCCCATCACATTTGGTTCGGATGCCCACGCGCCGGGCGAGGTGGGAATGAACTTTGCCGAAGCCGTCGCGCTCGCCCGCAGTGTCGGTTACACCAGGACTTGCCGATTTGAAAATCGCAAACGGCAAATCATTCCGTTTTGATTGATTCCTTCATGCAGACGGCCCAATCGAGACACAACCAATGGTTCGCCGCCATCTGCATCGTCCTGGCGCTCGCCGCCGGAACCATCGCTCTCTATTGGCCGATTACTCACGACGCGTTTATCAACTTTGATGACAACGCCTATGTCACGGACAATCCCCACGTAAAAAACGGGCTGAGTTGGTCCGGCGTCGTCTGGGCCTTCACGAGCTTCCATTATGCCGCCAACTGGCATCCGCTCACGTGGATTTCGCACATGATTGATTGCCAACTCTTCGGCTTGAATGCAGCGGACCATCACATGATGAACATGTTCTTCCACACGATCAACACCCTGCTGCTGTTCGCCCTTTTGAACTATATGACTGGCGCAATGTGGCGGAGCGCATTCGTAGCCGCGCTCTTTGCCTGGCATCCACTTCACGTCGAATCCGTGGCCTGGGCCTCGGAACGCAAGGATGTCTTAAGCGCCTTTT
>JBOHXA010000387.1:0-1058 GCA_050737335.1 Limisphaerales bacterium
GTGCATGACCTGACGAACGAATGAGGCCGGAGCAGTCATGCCACCGAATGCCCGCGGCACCTTTTTCATCGTATTTCAAAAACCGGCGCGAGTAACACCGCTTAAACGACGTGATTCTTCCCGACAAACCTCGTCAGGTCCGCAGCCACCTTCCCGCTCCCGCGATCGGAACGCCGCGTTCGCTCCCGATCGAAAATTGGTGGAGGCGGCGGGAGTTGAATCCTCAAATGGTGGTTCGTAATGTTTCGCAAAAAGTGGGTTTCAACCGCATAAACATTGGCGAGTTTTCGCTTCGCCGATTTTTGTCAAAGGTCGGTATTGCGAAGAAAAACGAACTAAATTTGTCTCCAATTGTCTCCAAATACTTTGGTTTATGATCCAGAAACCGACAGGCACATTCCTGCTATGCCGTCCGAAGCGCGAACTCTTGGCGAGAGAATGCGGTGGAGGCGAAGGGTAACAGGGCGCACGACAATGACGGCGCGAACGAGTCAATATAATTGAGACGCGAGACACGCTTCGATTTTGCAAGTGCGCATGGCATCAGGGGCTTTCGCCGCGCAGCAACAATGCCTCGGCCCAAAGCCACATTGCTTCGGGAACCGCTTTGAGCTTGCCGACGGCGGAATGTGCCGCGTCAAATTTCACATTCTTCAAACTGACGAGTTTTGTCTCGTCGTAGCGCAATGCGCTGAAATCCGGCGGTCGGGCGGTGCGGAGGGCGCTGGCAATCAACGCAGCTTTGGCGGCGGCAATTTTCATCTCCTCGCGGCGGAATTTGACGCCAACAAGATGGCTTTCGATTTGTTTGCGGCCGGCTTCGAGCAATTCATCGCGCCCGTCTTTCGGGGCGGAGGCGAGGCCAACCTGGGCGATGCGATAGGCGGTATCGAAAGCGTCTTGCAAAGCCAATTCCGGCGTGAACCTTCCGCCGCGATAACTGTTCTCAGCGGCGAAGACCTGATTGTAAGCGGTTCGCACGGCGGCAATGTCGGTGGCCGCGTTGAACAATTCTCCAATGTCGAAAATCTGCTTTGTGAACTGCATCGTGTATTGCT
>JBOHXA010000388.1:0-7212 GCA_050737335.1 Limisphaerales bacterium
GGCAAAGGCGATACCGCCCTATAAAAATCCGGCCCTGGCTCCCGGGAAACGGGTGAAAGATTTGCTCGCCCGAATGACACTCGAAGAAAAAGCGGCGCAGATGATGTGCATCTGGCAGGAGAAAAAATCCAGGCTCCTGGATGACCATGGCAATTTCGATTTGAAAAAGGCCAAAGCCAGCTTCAAAGATGGCATCGCAATCGGTCAGATCGGACGGCCCAGCGACGCGGGCAGTCCGCCCGTCGAACCCTGGAAAGGCAAAAATGCGCGCCAAATGGCGGAACTGACGAATGCCATTCAAAAATTTTTCATCGAACATTCGCGGCTGGGTATTCCCGTCTTTTGCCACGAGGAATGTTTGCACGGCCATGCCGCCCGGGATGGCACGAGCTTTCCACAGCCCATAGCGCTCGCGGCTACGTTCAACACGGACCTGATTGAAAAACTTTTCGCCATGACCGCGGCGGAAACGCGCGCGCGCGGAGCGCACCAGGCATTGACCCCCGTTGTGGACGTGGCGCGCGACGCGCGCTGGGGCCGTGTGGAAGAAACTTACGGCGAAGACCCCTATTTGGTTTCGCAAATGGGCATCGCCGCCGTGCGTGGTTTCCAGGGCGACGGCCGGTTCAAAAACAAAGATCGCCTTATCGCCACGCTCAAACATTTCGCCGCCCATGGGCAGCCCGAGTCCGGCATGAATTGCGCGCCGGCCAACGTTTCCGAGAGACTTTTGCGCGAGACCTTTTTGTTCCCGTTCAAACAGGCGATTGAAAAGGCCGGCGCGCTAAGTGTGATGGCCAGTTACAATGAAATTGACGGCGTGCCCTCTCATGCAAGCCAATGGCTGTTGCGGGAGGTGCTGCGCAAGGAATGGAAATTCACGGGTTTCGTGGTTTCCGATTACTATTCCATTTGGGAATTGCATCATCGTCCGGACACTCACGGCCATTTTATCGCGCGCGACAAAGCCCATGCCTGCGAACTGGCGGCTCGAGCCGGCGTGAACGTCGAATTTCCCGAGCCGGACTGTTACCTCAATCTCGCCGGCCTGGCGCGAAGAAAAATCCTCAAAGAATCACAGTTGGACGAACTCATCGCGCCGTTATTGCTTTTGAAATTTCAAATGGGATTGTTTGAGAACCCGTTCGTGGACCCGGTCGAGGCTGAAAAAATCACCGGATGCGCCGCGCATCGCGTCCTGGCCCTCCAGGCGGCGCGGGAATCCATCACCCTGCTCAAGAACGAAAACAATCTCGCGCCGCTCGACTTGAAGAAGCACAAAACCATCGCGGTCATCGGCCCCAACGCCAATCGCAGCCTGCTGGGTGGTTACAGTGGCGCTCCCATGCATGACGTCACCGTGCTCGAAGGAATCAAAAACAAAGTGGGCGATCGGGTGAAGGTGCTTTACAGCGAAGGATGCAAAATCACCGTCGGCGGGTCATGGCAACAGGATGAAGTCGTTGCCAGCGACCCCGGCGAAGACCTTAAACAAATCGCCGAAGCCGCCCGGATTGCAAATCAGGCGGATGCCGTCGTGCTGGCCATTGGCGGCAACGAACAAACATCGCGCGAAGCCTGGAACCTCAAGCATATGGGCGACCGCGCGAGCCTCGATTTGATCGGACGGCAAAACGAGCTTGTTCAGGCGATGATCGGGACTGGAAAGCCCGTCATCGTCTTTCTCTTTAATGGCCGCCCGTTGTCCATTGTTGATCTGGTCCGCGCGGCGCCCGTTATTTTTGAATGCTGGTATCCGGGCCAGGAATGCGGGCGCGCCGTCGCGGACATTCTATTTGGCGATTTCAATCCAGGCGGCAAATTGCCGGTCACGGTCCCGCGCTCGGCGGGTCATTTGCCGGTATTTTACAACCACAAACCGTCCGCCCGGCGGGGTTATTTGTTCGACGACGTTTCCCCGCTATTTGCGTTCGGTTTCGGCCTGAGTTACACGACTTTTGAATTGAAAAATGCCAGGCTGAAAAAGAAAAAAATCCGCCGCGCGGATTCAACGCAAGCGCTGGTGGATGTAACCAATACCGGTGCATGCGCCGGAACAGAAACCGTGCAGCTTTACATTCGGGACCTGGTTTCCTCGGTCACACGGCCCGTCAAGGAGCTGAAAGGTTTTCGGAAAATCCAATTGCGGCCCGGTGAAACCACAACCGTGGCGCTTGATATTACACCCGGGTCGCTCGCCTTTTACGATCTCCACATGAAATATGTCGTGGAACCGGGCGATTTTGAAATTATGGTTGGCAGTTCCTCTCGTGATTGCGATTTGCAAAAAATGATTCTGAAAGTGGAACCATGAACCAGAAACTCTCATTCGTCGAAAAAGCGGGCTACAGCGCCGCCGACTCCGGCGCCAACTTCGTCTTTATGACGATGATTCTGTACCAGACAAATTTTTATACGGATGTCTTTGGTCTGTCGGCCGGCGTCGCGGCCGCCATTCTGCTGTGGCCCCGCCTTTGGGACGCTGTCGCCGACCCGATTGTCGGCGTCCTGGCTGATCGCACGAATACTCGATGGGGGAAATTTCGGCCGTGGATTCTATTCACCGCCGTTCCATGGTGCGTCATCATGATTCTGGCTTACACCACGCCAAAAGGCTGGAACCTTTCGGCGATGATTTTCTACGCGGTGATTACCAATACCCTGCTGATGACGATCTACTCGATGAACAATATGCCCTATGCCGCCCTGGGCGGCGTCATCACGGGCGACATTGTCGAGCGCGCCAAATTAAATTCCTATCGGTTTATCGCCGTGAATGCCGCGCAATTTATCGTAGGCGGCTTCACGCTCCCGCTGGTCGCAAAGTTTGCGGTGGGCCACGACCGCCAATACGGCTGGCGCATGACCATGACGGTCTGGGCGGTCCTTTGCCTCATTCTTTTTTTAATCACCTTCGCCACAACGCGGGAACGGATTCAGCCGGTCAAAAAAGAAGCCGCCTCCCCCATCCGCGACTTCGTGGATCTGCTCAAAAACAATCCTTGGCGCGTGATGTGGTGCTGGACTCTCGTGCACTTCTCGATCCTCTCCTTTCGCGGCGGCGCGCTTTACGATTACTATCATCATTACGCTGATAAGGGGGCGATGTATGCCTGGCTGCAAAAAGTCGGGTTGGTTGCCGCTCCTGGCGCGGCGCCGCACGGCGGAATTCTGGAAACACTGGGCTATGTCGTCCACGGCAACACGTCCAATTTGGCCAATTCCAATGTCGCCGACGTGTTCAACAGCATCGTCAACATGCTGGGCACCGGCATCACGATTATTGTTATTCTCCTCTCCACGCCGCTGGCCAAAATGTTCGGAAAAAAGGCCGTGTCGGCGGTGGGCTTTGCCCTGGCCACGGTTGGGTCCCTGGCATTCTACTTCCTGTCTCCCTCGAATGTCCCCGGTATGCTCGCCTTGACCGCTTTTGTCTCGATCGTCTATGCGCCCACGATTCCGCTTACTTGGGCCATTTTTGCCGATGTGGCCGATTATTCCGAATGGAAAGTGGGCCGGCGCTTTACCGGCATGGTCTTTGCCACAATCGGTTTCGCCCTGAAAGGCGGGTTGGCGTTGGGCTCGGCGTCGTTCCTCATAATCATGCAAAGGTTTTTCAATTACAACACCCGCCTGCCCGATGCCGCTCAGGCTGTCCAGGGGTTTCGCGTCTGCAGCGGCATCGTCGTGGGTCTGTTGTTCGCCATTTGCACGGTTCTGCTGTTCAGCTACCCTCTCAATAAACGCGCCACCATCGAAATGGCGAATGATCTGGCGAACCGACGGAAAATCTCCGGCGCCGACGTTCAATTGAAACCCGCATGAGAGATTATATGAAATTTATTTTGGCCTCCATTTTCGCTGCGGCTGTTCTCAGCGCATTCGCCCAGCGCGCTCCAATGACCTTGAAAGAAGCCTTTAAGAACGATTTCCTCATTGGCGCCGCCCTCAATCAATCACAGTTCGAGGGCGGCGCGCCCTGCGAGACCGAAATCGTGACGACGCAATTCAACACCATCAGCCCCGAGAACGTCCTCAAATGGCAATCGGTCCATCCCGAACCGGGCCGCTATGAGTTCCGTGACGCGGACCAATACGTCGCCTTCGGCCGGAAGCACCACATGTTCATCATCGGACACAATTTGATCTGGCACAGTCAGACTCCCGCGTGGGTGTTCCAGAACGCCGACGGCGGCCCCATTTCGCGCGAGGCGCTGATCGCCCGAATGCGCGACCATATTTTTACCGTCGTCGGCCGATACAAGGGTAAGATTGGCGGTTGGGACGTCGTCAATGAAGCGTTAAATGAAGACGGCTCGTTGCGCGATTCGCCCTGGAGGCAAATCATTGGAGATGACTACCTCGTGCTTGCCTATAAATTCGCCCATGAAGCCGATCCGGCCGCCCAGCTTTATTACAACGATTATTCGCTCGATAATTTGCCAAAGCGCCGCGGCGCGATTGCGTTAATTGAAAAATTGCGTTCCGCGGGCGCTAGAATTGATGGCGTGGGTTTGCAGGAACACGACAAAATGGATTGGCCGTCCACAAATCAGGTTGACCAAACCATCTCCGCCTTTGCCCGATTGGGGGTCAAAGTGATCATTTCGGAATTGGACATTGATCTGCTGCCGGCGGCCACGCGCTCGCGCTCCGCTGACGTCTCGATGAATGTCGCCGGAAGCCATAGACTCAATCCTTACGCCAGGGGCCTTCCCGGCTGGCTTCAACAAAAACTGGCGCAACGTTACGCCGATTTGTTTTCCGTTTTCGTCGCGCATCGCGGCCAGGTTACCCGTGTGACGTTTTGGGGCGTTACCGATGGCGATTCCTGGCTCAACAACTGGCCCGTCCGGGGACGGACGTCCTATCCATTGTTGTTTGACAGAAATTGTAATCCCAAACCGGCGTTTGCGGCGGTTATCCAGACCGCTGATAAAAATTGAAACGAAATCAAACCGGATTATCCCCCCGTCTTACGGAAGAATTCTTTGGATGCCCTGCCACAGGCTCGGCTGTGTCACGCTGATGACGTGTCCCGGCTTGCCCAGGTCCAGTTGTAACAGGACGCCGACGCTGCTCGCGCCGCGGCGGTTGTTGCGGATCGCGTTGATGCCGTAGGCATAGTCGGTCATGATCTTCCAGCGGTCCGTCGGTGAATGCCACATCACCCCCCCCGAAACGCCGTTCAACCAGTTTCCCGGCTGGCTTTCTCCCGGCAAATAATCAACAACCGCAGTGGACGCGTTGAAGACCAGTTCCCACCGTTTTCTCTTGTCAATGGGTATGAGATAATTTGCATTCAGGAGCACAAATTGTCGCGCGCTGATTTCTTGGTAAAAATATCCCGGCATCGAAAGCGGAAATTCGGCAATCAACGGCAGAAAACTTCCCAGGCGATAGGCGCTGAAGCGATCAGCATCCACACTGGTGCCGGCGGTCAGGCGCAGATAAACGTTTTGCTGGCTGTTGCTGAACGTGTAGGACAAAGCGGCTTCGGCCCAAAAGAGATGGGATTGAATGTTCAGATGATACGGATCGTAATTCGGATCGCCCGGAGTATCATAGCCGTAATATCCCGGATTGCTTCGGAAATGTCCTTCGTACCAAACAGATAGTTCCATCGCCAGTGCCGGAAAGAGAGTCGGTTCAACGCCGCCAAAACGCAGGCCGGTGCGAACACTGCCGTCGAGATGATCGGCGGGCAGCGCGAAATCAGAGGCGGTGTTATCGCGCCCGTACGCGGAAAAGTGAGGGGTCAGACGAAATACAAGGCTCAGCGGGATCAACCGGCCCGGATCGAACAAATGATAAAGGCTCAATGACATTTCGCCTCCGTAGCCGTCAAAGGATTGCGCCTGAATGAAAGTGCCGCCGTGGATTTCATTGTAACTGTCGGCAAAGGCGCCCCCGGCCGCGCCCACCCCGATGTCGGTCAGGTTTCCAAGGCCGTTGAGAATGCCCAGTTCTGAATCCACATACGTCGGAGCCACCGCCACCCGCAGCGTCAAATTTGTCTCCTGAAGAAAGTCCGGCTGATTGTGGTAGTAATACGCATAGCCCGAAAAAGGTTGACGGCCTTCCAGGGCGCCGTTGTAACCGATTTGTATCATGTCCCGTTTGACAGGATCAATCTGCGCCGACGCCAATACCGGGGCAAACAACATGAGCAACAGTGGCACGCTCCCGGATAGTTTCATTGGCGCCTTTATTTAACCTACTGTTACCGTTTCGGCAAGCGGAAGTCACAGAATTAGCTTGATTGAAACAACCGCTCATTTACACATTATAAACAGCAAATGAGCGTTGAAACGCCAGCGGGTTCGATTTTTCCCCGAACGGATTGGACCGAACTGGGCAAGGCGGCGGACGCGCAGCCCGCGCCACTGGATCGGCTCATCCGAATGTATTGGCAACCTCTCAGAATTTTTTTGATTGCGACCTTTCCGAATCTGGCCGGCCAGGCTGAAGAACTCCTCCAGGACTTTGCCGGCGATAAATTCCTGCGCGAAGGCTGGCTCCGAAAGGCCGACCAAACACGCGGACGATTCCGGGATTTCCTCAAAACCAGTCTCCGAAATTTTGTCCTGGACCGCTTGAGTCGCGCGGCTGTTAAAAATCCGCCGATTCCCCTGGATGAACTCGAAGACATCCCCCAATCCGAGATGCCCGCCGAAGAATTCGATTTGGCCTGGGCGCGGACCGTTCTGGCCGAAACATTGCGCCGGATGGAAGCGGATTGCAAAAAGCCTGGCAAGGACCAGCCGCGCCGCTCCCACATTTGGGAAATGTTTCGCATTCGGTTGCTGGACCCCGCATTCAATAGCGCCCCACAAGTGCCCTACGAGCAATTGGTGGAGCGGTTCGGGTTGAAATCCCCGCTGGACGCCTCAAATACGCTTTTAACCGCCAAACGCATTTTTAAAGTGCGTCTGGATGAAGTCATCCACGAATACGCCGGGCGCGACGCGGCCACAGCCATGGAAATTCAGGCATTGAAGGATTTCTTGGGCCGGTTGTCGAAATGACGCGTGATACGTAATGAATAAAAGGCCGGATATTTCTGAATCCGAATCGTCCGCGATGCTTCTTAACAGCCGCGCGCAACAGCTTTCCGCGCTCATGGCCTCCGGAGAGGAACGCGGGCCGCTTTGGCGGCCCGAGGAATTGGCTGCCATGTTGCGGCACCAAATGTCCGCTCCCGTACTGATG
>JBOHXA010000389.1:0-10505 GCA_050737335.1 Limisphaerales bacterium
CAATTCCTCCGGCGAATACGACTTGAGCTGTTCCTGCAACGGCTCGCTGTTGCCATTGGTAAGAATCTCCACCTCGCGCCCATTTTGCTTCACATCCAGCGCACCAGGAAAATCGAGTTGCGCCAAAGGTTGCGTAAATCGGGCGTGGATCTTCCGGAAGCGGTCGCGCGCGGCGTCAGCCTCCATCGTCAATAGTTCGCAGCCTTGCTCGATAATGGTGAATTCATCAATCAAACCCTCAAATTCGGAGATGAGATGCGTGGAGACAAAAACAGTGCGATGCGCCGGATCACCGGTCTGATACGCGCCAATGACCGTTTCGATAAATTCACGGCGGACGATGGGGTCGAGGCCGGAGGTGGGCTCGTCCAGGATGAGTAACTCCGGCTGCGGACAAATGGCACCAATCAAGGCAAGTTGAGTCTTCTGTCCCCGGGAGAGATGGCTGGCGTTTTGATTGGGATTCAGTTGAAAACGCTTCAATAAATCAGCCTCGATATCCTGATCCCAGTGCTGGCGGAAGGAGGCCAGATATTCCAACGTCCCGCGCACGGTCATCCACGGATAAAACGCGACTTGGTCCGGCACGTAGGCAAGCCGTGATTTCACGGCCACTTCGTTCTCTTGCGGAACGAGACCAAATGCCCGCACCGTACCGGAATTGGGCCGAAGCAGATTCAGCAGGCATTTGATCGTCGTCGTCTTGCCCGCGCCGTTGCGGCCGAAAAAGCCGTAACATTTGCCGGTGCGAACGGTCAGGCTGAGGCCGTTGACGGCATCCAGTTTGCCGTACCGGCGATGGAGGTCCTTGATTTCAATGACGAGATTTTCGCTCATGGATTTTCCTTTCGATCTCTTTCCGTTTTCGATTTGCGCTCGAAGAAGTCGAGCCGCTCCTGAACCAGCACCAGAAACGGGTCGCGAGCGACTTGCAGATGATGGGCGGTGACGACGGCCTGGTCCACGTCCCTCAGCAGCAACTTTTCGCGGACCTGTTTTTTGAACGGCGAACTGTTGCCGGAAAGAAAGCAGCCCTTGCCTTGAAGCGTTTCGATGACGCCCTGGTCTTCGAGTTCGGCGTAAGCCTTCGCGACGGTGTTGCGATTGACGCGAAGCTCCTCGGCGAGCGCGCGGATGGGCGGCAGCGGCTCGCCGGGCCGCAACGCGCCGGACGCGGCGACGTAGCGAACCTGATCCACCAGTTGCAGATAAACCGGCTTGCCGGACTTGAAATCAATCTGAAACAGCATAAATATCAACTGTCATAGGACAGTATGACACTGTGGCGCGCCTTGTCAACAGAAAATCTTTGAAAACTATCTCATTGGATTACAGTCAGTTGGGTTTATCAGGGCAACCCCAATAAAAATAATTCAAAGCGCCCAACGCTCGAAAGACGCCTGTGGGAAATTCGCGGGCAACGGATGTTCGCGAATTTCCCATCAACGCTTCGTCCAAATCGCTCCCGCTCGCGTTCCCGTGATTGACAGCCAGCTTGCGAAATCAATGCGTTGTTGTGATGATTGTTCTGCTGTATGCACCGTTGCATTGAGGAGCTGCTCGACCGCTACAACGAAATCGTCGGCGCTTGTGAAACCAACCCCGCGTTGCGTATTTCCAACCGTCGCCACGGTGTCGGCATTGGCCGAAATCATCCGGGCTGGAATGTGTTCGGCATAATGGGCATACACGTCCAGCACGAGGAAAAGCTGGCTGAAAAACTGCGTGCTGTCGCCGTCGGCGAAGCGATGATAAACCGCGCGTGCCAGTTCCCGCTTTTGGGCGGGATAGCTGGCGAACATTTTTTCGAACAAATCTGATTCGGCCATAACACCTCGTTTCAATTCGTGAGATTCGCTTGCGCGCCGCGCCTGACCGGGGCTGGCTGGCTGATAAGCGGCACAGTTTGGCCTGAAAATTAGCAAGCCAGATGACGAGCACGTGAACGTGAGCGGGGAAGTTTTTTGGTATCAAATGCGAGCACTAATTGTTTGCTCTTTCTCCAATAAAGACGGCCTTGGGGCAGGCGACTATTTGCGGAGGGACCAAAATATGTGCCGGGAACAAGTCCCTGATTTACTCCCGTTAAGCAAGATCAAGTAGATAGGGCCTTTTAACCCGCTACGAGCGTATCAAAATTTCATTATTCTTCCACGCCGCCTTGTCATTGAGTTGCGTCAGCCAGGAGGGCGACCATTTGGAATGACTTTCGTAACCCATTTTGGGTTCTCCGGTTCCTGAATCGCGGGAGGGCAAAAGGCGATTGAGAATAGCCGAAAACTTTGCCGCGGCGGCCGGGGCGATTTCGTGGGCCAGGATCGCAATCTTTGCGTGAGCCCCAATGATCAAGCGCGGGCTGCCGCGGCGGCTGGCCTCGATAATCCGCGCCGCGGCGCGCTCAACATTTGTTGAGAGCACGGGCATCGAGCTGGAAATCGAAAACCATGCGTATTCCTGGCGGTATTTGCCTTTTATCATCGCATTGCGGGCTGAACCGGTGCGCATGAGACCGGGACAAACGGTGGTGACCAGAATATTTTTTTGTTTCAATTCCGCGCGTAGTCCGTCTGAGAATCCCGTCAATGCGAATTTACTGGCGCTATAGGGCAGCAGGTGCGGGACGGCGATTCTTCCGCCAATGGACGAAATGTTGACGATGCGCCCGCCTCCGCCAACGCTCATATGTGGAAGCGTCGCAAGGGTGAAATAGAGCGGCCCAAAGAAATGCACGGCCATGGCGTCTTCGAAGTCGGCGAGGGACATTTCATCCATTGGGCCGACCTGGATGACTCCGGCATTATTGATCAAAACGTCCACGCGCCCCATGGTGGTTACAGTTCTGGCGACAGCCTCGATGACTTCCTCTTGCCGGCGGATGTCGCATGAGACCGTGAGGACTTCAGCGCCGATGCTTGTGATCTCTCGTTCTGCGCGCTTGAGTTCCATGAGATCGCGGGCGATGAGCGTCAGCCTGGCGCCCTGCCTGGCCAGTTGCCTGGCCAGCTCCAGGCCCAACCCGCGCGAACCGCCGGTGATAATGACCGAACGTCCGCGAAAGGAAAAACGCTTGCGCGGCCTTTTCAATGCCACCCCCGCCGCTGCGCCCAGCGCCAGAGCCGTGAGAAGAACGATCTTATTGTTCCTAAACATAGGCATATCAATCCTTATTCATTTCGGCCTCTCTTTGAGGACCTTTTGTTGAATATCCCACACTGCGAAAAACGCGCAGGCGAACCATAAGATCAGGACCAGCGGCGCCAGAAACAATTCCGCCAGTAGAAAAATCGAGGCAACCAGCGCTGCCAGGGTGAAAGCAAACGTCATCCATCGCCGTTTAATCAGGAAATAAAGCGGGGGAATTAAAATGGCCAGGGCGTACATCATTCGTTTTGTTCCAATGCGTGCGGTTTAAGGATGACTTTGATGCATTTGCCCGCTTTCTTTAGAAACGCCTTGTAGCCAAGGGGCCCGTTATCCAGCGTGAGGCGATGAGTAATGACAAATGACGGATCAATTTCGCCATTTTGGATTTTTTCCAACAGCGGATTCAAATACCGTTGCACGTGCGTTTGGCCGCTGCGAATCGTCAGCGCTTTGGCAACGACCAGACCAAATGGAATTTTGTCCAGGAATCCCGCATACACCCCGGGCACCGAAACGGTCCCGCCCTTGCGGCATGAGCGCAGCGCCTGCCGCAAAACCGTGGGCCGATCCATCGAAAGTTTCATCGTTTGTTTGAATCGGTCCACCCGCGCGTCCAGGGTCGCGCCGTGCGCTTCCATCCCCACCGCGTCAATGCAACCGTCCGGTCCCATTCCGCCCGTCATTTCCCTCAATTCTTCAAAGACGCTCTCCCCATCGGCGGTAATCGTTTCGGCGCCGCCTTCCCTCGCCATTTCAAGCCGTTCCGGAACGTCATCAATGGCGATGACCCGTTCGGCGCCCAGCAGAAGCGCGCTACGGATGGCAAATTGCCCCACTGGCCCGCAACCCCATATCGCAATCGTGTCGCCGCCTTTGATGTCGCAATTCTCCGCGGCCATATATCCCGTGGGAAAGATGTCGGACAAAAAAATGACTTTCTCATCGGGGATGCCATCGGGAATTTTTATTGGGCCAATATTCGCAAACGGCACGCGGGCGTATTGCGCCTGGCCTCCGGCATACCCGCCGTAAAGGTGGGAATAGCCGTAGAGGCCGGCGCAAACATAACCTGTCAGCTTTTCAGATTCGCGCGCGGAAGGATTCGTGTTGTCGCAGAGCGACCACATGCCGCGTTTGCAAAAGAAGCATTCTCCGCATGACATGGTGAATGGCACCACCACGCGATCCCCGGCTTTGAGGTTCTTTACCTCAGCCCCGGTTTCGACGACTTCGCCCATGAACTCGTGTCCCAAAATGTCGCCACGCTCCATTTTGGGTATGAACCCGTCGTAGAGGTGCAAATCCGATCCGCAAATGGCGCTTGTGGTGATTTTAACAATCGCATCATGCGGATTTAGAATTTTCGGGTCCGGGACGTTTTCGACACGGACGTCGTGCTTTCCATACCAGCAAAGTGCTTTCATATATGTGCTATCCCTTGCCTCGCGGCTGGCCCTCAGTTGTCGGAATTTCACCTGTCTCAATCAGACTTTTGAACCGGAATAAATCGTCTTCGATGAGCGCTTCGGCGTTCTTGCCAAAGAGTTTGGCAATTTTCACCGCCGCTTTGCCCAATGGCGGCGCGTATTTGAGGCTGACCTTGACAATCGTGCCTCGATTACCCGGCGCGGGACGGAACCAAACCGATCCGGCGTTGTCCACATCCGCCGCGGGCAACGATTGCCAGGAGAGCACCTCATTCGGGCGCGCTTCAATGGTTTCCGCGTCCCACTCGACAGTCATACCTCCGGTCTTGATAACCCAATGCGTGATATTGCCGCCGTTGGATGTCACTTTGTGGACGGTTTTCATGAACTTCGGCACGTTTTCCAGATGTCGCCAAAATGCGAAAACTTCCTGCACAGGACGATTGACTGTGATCGTTTTTTGAAATTTGACACCTCGGCCCCCTTTTACCGCTGGTCCCGCCCGCCGCACCCGTCCCGATCGGGCCGCATCCTCATCCCTTGCCGCCATCTTCATATTGCAAACTCAGCTAAAGTAACGCCAAAGCCCGGACAAAAAAATTCGCGAAATGCCTTGATTTTATAAGGAGTTGCCGCTTCACCCCGGGCGCGCTTGGGCAAATAGCAAGGCGGGACGCGGTTTTTGCACGATGGGTCCGCCGCCTGATTTTAGCATCGAGCGGTCAATGGCATGAATCGCCCATTTCACAAGTGCGGTGTCAGCATGGCATGCAACAACATCATTTTCGGATTGCTCCATTCGGTATTTTCCGGTAAGGCTGATACGGTGAAACAGACACGCCGGAGCTTTGTCCGGACATTATTTGTAGCCAGCCAGGCGGCTGTGGCCAGCCGTTTTCTTCCAGTCAATCTATTTGCGACTAACGCTTCGGCAAAAACACTGAATTTTCTCGTCCTCGGCGATTGGGGACGGCAGGGTCAATTGGACCAACGCCAGGTGGCCGGGCAAATGGGCATCGCCGCCCAAAATGTGGGGGCCAGTTTTATCATCTCTGTAGGCGACAACTTCTATAACGACGGCGTGACATCAGTGACCGACGATCACTGGCAAAATTCCTTTGAAAAAGTCTATACCGACCCGTCGCTCCGGGTTCCGTGGCACGTCATTCTGGGCAATCATGATTACCATGGCAATTGCGAAGCGCAGATCGAATATTCCCGCCACAGTTCGCGCTGGACGATGCCGGCGCGTTATTACATGCAATCGCACCAAATTGATCCTCTTACCAGGGCTGACTTCTTCTATTTGGATACAACGCCCATGATCAGGATTTATCATAGATACGATTTTCAAGGAAAAATCCATTTGAATGTGGGGACACAGGATGTGCCCGCACAACTCGCCTGGTTTAAAGCGGCGCTTAGTGGCTCAAAGGCCCAATGGAAGTTTGTTTTTGCGCACCATCCCATTTACTCGGGCGGCGAGCATGGCGACCAGCCGGAATTGATCGAAAGCGTTTTGCCTTTGCTCCAGGAACACAATGTACACGCCTATTTCAACGGCCATGACCATGACCTTCAACATCTGGTTGCCGGCGACATCAATCTGTTCTGCACCGGCGCCGGTTCACAGGTTCGGCCTACGAAGAAAATACGATATAGCCGTTTTGCAAAATCCGGGCCGGGCTTCACGACGATTTGTCTTGGACCCGATAAAATGGACGTGGCGATGGTTGACTGGCAGGGATCTGTCCTTTACACAACGAGCGTGGCCAGGAGCGGGGCGGTGATTCCAGCCTGAATTCATCGGGTGGCGAAAATGGCGGAATTTCCCGAATTGGCTTGTATTTTCGGATTGTGGCGGATACAGTGGCGACAAACCGGCATATTAGCCGTCCTTTAACTAATCCTAGAAACTGCCGTGAAAGCGGAAGGCATCAGAAGCTTCCAGTTCATCACCGCGCTGGCCGTACTCATTGCCTTGGCAACTGCAACCCGGGCCTTCGCGGGCAACCGTCAGGTTTTATCCCGGGACGTCCCGGCGGCCATAAAACATTTCCATTTGCAGCCAATCGGGCGCCTTTCATCCGATCAGCGATTAAGCATTGCAATCGGATTACCCATGCGCAATAACGAGGCCTTTCATCAATTGCTCAAGGAAATCTACAACCCCGCCAGCCCGGAATATCATCATTATTTGAAACCGCGCCAGATCGCAAAGCGTTTCGCTCCAACGCAGGCGGATTATGACGCTGTGATTGATTTTGCCAAAACGAACGGTTTACAAATCGTCCGCGCGCATGGCGGCCGCACATTGTTAACCGTGGAGGGAACGGTCTCGGACATTGAAAAAGTCTTTCACGTGAAAATGTTGGTTTATCGCCATCCCACCCAAGCGCGCACATTTTATGCGCCGGACGCCGAGCCGTCTGTGGATTTAGCCGTGCCTTTGCTTCATATTAGTGGACTGGACGATTTTATTCTGCCTCGGCCGGGTGGCCATCCGGATACAAGGCAGGTTGCACGGAGCGCGCAAATGGGTTCCGGCTCGGGACAAGGCGGCGACTACTTTGGACAGGATTTCCGCAAAGCTTACGTTCCCGGCACGTCTCTTACGGGTTCAGGCCAATCCGTTGGATTGTTGGAATTGGATGGGTATTATACAAACGACATCCGGAGCTACGAGAGCGCCGCCGGTCTGCCGGACGTGGCGATCACGAATGTCCTGGTGGATGGCATGTCTGGAACACCCGATCAAAACTCAAACACAGTCGGAGAGGTTTCGTTGGACATGGAAATGGTCCTCGCCATGGCGCCCGGGATCTCCCGGTTGATTGTCTATGAAACCCCGAATGGCGGTCTGATGACGTGGCTGGATGCATTGCAACAAATGCAGGAGGACGACAGCGCTAATCAATTGAGTTCTTCATGGCTGTTCGGAATTGATGACGCGAACGCCGATTTCATTTACCAGGAGTTCGCCATGCAGGGACAGTCGTTTTTCCAATGTTCAGGAGACGATTTGGCTTTTTATGACGGCGTAGGGCAATGGGCTGACGATCCAAACGTAACACTGGTGGGCGGAACCACTCTGACCACGACCACTAGTGGATCTTGGTCTGGCGAGACAGTTTGGACCAATGGAGACGGCGCGACCGGCAGCGGAGGCGGCATCAGCGCCTCGTACCTGGGCGATTACCCCCTCCCCGCATGGCAAGAGGGTGTCAGCACGGCAACAAACGGCGGCTCGACCACGAATCGCAACGTCCCGGACGTTTCGATGGTTGCTGATCATGTCTGGGTTATCTGGGCCAACGGGCAGGCTGGCAGTTGGTGGGGCACGAGCATTGCCGCGCCGTTGTGGGCCGGCTTTACCGCGCTGGCAAATCAGCAGGCTGCCGCATGCGATAGACCTGCGCTCGGACTTCTCAATCCCGCCCTGTACGCCATCGGCGCCAGCCCACTATACAGTTCCTGTTTTCACGACATCACAACGGGAAATAATGTGGATGGCGGCAGCGCCAATTTCTTTTTCGCCGTGCCCGGCTATGATCTTTGTACCGGCTGGGGCACGCCAATCGGGGCGAACCTGATCAATGTCCTCACCGGAACCCCATACATTTATAAGTGCGTCCACAATGCCGACGGCGGCCAGATACTCTATTCTTTTGGTTTGCCAGGTACGACCAACGTCGTCCTTTCCACCGTCAGTCTGGCGCCGCCGGTCCGGTGGCAGGCAATCTCAACGAATGTTGCCGGATCAACAGGCTCCTGGCAGTTCGTTGATACCAATGCCGCCATTTACAAAATGAGATTTTACAAAATCAAAGGACTTTGAATCTCACATCCGTTCTGGAATGGCACCGCCGGCGCGCGCGGTTAGGGCGGCGCCGCCGACGCTTTATTGGTGTCTTCGATTGATTGCAGCAATGTTCCTCCGTGCTTTTCCTTGCCGGGAGGCTCTTTGGGAAGTCCCGTCGAGGCATGGGTCGTGGCCATGCCCTGGCCATTTGTATTCGAGTTGGGGATAAGTCCCGCCTTGACGTTCCGCGTCACTTCGCGGGTCGTGACCTTTTGGTCGTATTTTGGAATCAGGGCGCGGATGAAAGCATTGCGCAGAAGCGATCCAATGGTGCTCGTCAGGTCAATGGTGGAATTGGTATAGACCCCTGAGATGGGAATTTTTGTAGCCAGTTGGTCTTCCGGGATATTCCTGGCGATGGTGCTGATGCCCGCGATAATCGCGTCCCAAAAAATCTTCAGCGCGCTTTTATGCTCGTTCTCTTCTTTTTTCCATTCGAACACGTCAAGATGGTCAAAAAATACTTTGATGTAACCCTGGTAGGCGTTGTTTGTGGCGGCCACGGAGGTGAACATTGCGAATTTGCCGCGCGCCACGTCAAATTTCCCGTAAGCGCGGAGAAAAGGGTTGAGGGCCGGAAGATTGACGTTAGTGAGTTCAACCTGCAATTGATACAATGGAGCGGGCGCCATCGGATTAAATTGCAGGTGAAAGTCCAGTGTGCCGTCGCCAATGGTTTTGCCGTGGGCGCGAATGCCCGCCGGTAATTGAAGCTTTTGCTGTTGCGCGTTCGAGAGATTGGTGGCCGACGCACCAAGTCGGCTAACGTAAAGGTCCACCTTGGGCGTCGAGTAATCGTCCTTGTAATGGATTTCACCATCGTAAATGAGTAACTCATTCAATCGAAACGGTGTCAGGCTTTCCAGCATTTTCGTCCAGGAGGTGTTTTGGCCGGTCTGCTTCTGCGCGGCAGTCGGCCCATTGACGAAATTCAAATGCGGCTGCTGCATGTAAATCTTCGCGACAATGCGATGATGAAACAGGCCCACCCATTGCACCGACAAATCCATGAATGGCGCGGAAAAAAACGGTGTTTTGACCTTGCCGTTCCGCTTGACGATGTTGATGTTTCTGATCTGATACGCTCCGCGCCAAATTTGAATTTGGATATCCCCCACCGTCCCGGCGTAGGTGCTGGACTTCTTCAACTCGTGATTGACGTAGGCTTTGATCAGGTGCGGCAATGCAACTCGCAGGCCGATGAAAATGATAATCAAGGCGCCGAGGACTGAGAAAAATATCCGATGACGGACAAAGAAGTTTCGATGGGGATGATGACCAGGATGATGGTGATGTTGTCCCGTAGCCTTGTGATGGCCTTTTGAAGACCTCCTCATACATTTCAACTGTTCGTTTCAGGGAATCGTTTAGCCGTTCTGATGCCATGAATGAACTTGAAGCGTTAAACCATCTCTTCGCGACGGAGCGGTGAGCGCATTTGAAGGTTCTTGCACCCGCTTTGTGGTCGTAGCGAGACGGTCTAGTCGCTGCCGCGAGCGACAACAGCATCGCGCTTTTCTCATATCGGCCGATGCAAATTGCAATAATTGCAGCGAAGGCCGTGTCATTCTGGAAACGCTGTTTTTAGCCAGACGCGGGCCTCCATCTGGTCGTGTGCCAATTTGCTGCGGAAACTTTAACTAAGGCATTTCGAGCCGATAATAGACCGCACCCGTGCTCGGCATCGCGCGCGCGAGCTTGTTGGTTATCCCGGTCACGGTAGGTTTTGCTGTTATTTTAGTCCATGGACCGGTGGTCCTCGGCGCCGAATACAGCGCGTACTTCACCCAATTTGTCGTCCATGCGAAGGTCATCTGCTTTCCCGAGCGCGTAGTCCAAAGAGTCGGATAATCCAGGATGTGGATTAAGTGCCAGACGTACCCGCTCGATTGAAAATATTTCGGGCCGACGTCTTCGGCGGAAATGGCATGAGAGGCCATTAGATTGTTGCCTTCATAAAGAGTGACATGGTTCAGGTCAATAATATTTGTGTCGCCGTACCAATTCCAGCCGATGACATCGCCCGGCTCCAATTGCTTTAGTGACAATACCTCTACCGCGTAGCCTGGACC
>JBOHXA010000390.1:0-6859 GCA_050737335.1 Limisphaerales bacterium
AAATTCCTCAACGGCCCGCTCATGGCCAGCATGTTGCCGAATGGATCATACAAATATTTCGCCGCAACCTGCTGATCCGGATAAATTAAGGCCGTGACGTTGCCGTTTCCATCCGCATGGTAAAACGACGTTGTCGGCGCACCCGGAAGTTCCTGACCGTAGGTGGTCCGCGCCAACAAACCGCCGATGCCACCAACCCCTTGCAGCGTCCCGCTCAAGTCGTTTCCACGGGTATAGCTCACCAGTGGGACATTACTTGCGTTGCGCTCCTCGACGACCACATTGCCATCATAAATGAAGTGAATTTCATTGGTCTCAACCCAGCCGGAAGTTCCGGCGTCCCAAGAGTAGTCCGGTTCATCCTGCGCCGCTCAGTTATCCTGTTCATTTGGTTCATTCTGTCCAAAACTTCCTACGCCGATTCTCTGAAAAGGTCAAATTAAAATCCGCAACTAAAATCCGCCGCCTTTAATCCGCCGGGTCCGGGCGGGATCGCAATCGTCACAATTCGAGGACCGGCCCATTCAAGGCTGTGGGCCAACGTGCTTCAAAATTTCCTTTGCCTCTTCTGTGATCTTACAATTTTCCTTCAACTCATTACCCTTGCCAGTGACCGCCCCGATTCGTCTAGGGTACTTCCGCCTGTATTCCTTGAGCAGCCACAGCGTTTTTGAGATCTCCGGCTCGACCCCCGAATAGCATCCGTTGGTCGCACGTGCCATTTTGATGATTGAAAGGTCAATCGAAGACTCCAGGAGTTCAATTGCGTTTGTGCTGCGCCCCTCCCTGATTTGCGTGAGCAAAATCTTGTCGTCGAGCGCATGGGCCATTGTTTGCGAAAGCACAAGGCATCGCTCCTTGTCCAGAAGGGCCGCCTCGCTTTCTACGCCCTTGCTCGGTCCCTGGCGGCAGCCAAAGGCAAACGCTGCGGCAAGCGCCACAGGAAGAGTTATAGGAAATATTGCCTTCAACTGTCCCTCTTCATTTTGGCCCTTTATCTCCATTCGAAAGGAGGCATTGTCCGTTGCAGGCTTCCTCCTTGAGCTTATTTTTGATTCCTTCGTCTGGGTGTTTGGCCTCATCCTCTATGAATTGCTGCTCACAGCACAGGCTACAATCGGCTTGCTTGGCGGGACCCGGTTTATCGGATTTCCAATCATCGCAAGGCGTCGGCGGTGGCTTCGGGCATCTACCCGGAGGTGGCGGTGGTGGCGGTGGCTTCGGCGGCTTAGGCGGTGGCCCCCATGGTGGCCAACCAAAGTGCCAAAGGCCGGATAAATCGACCTGATTTGGCGCGGCGTTATCGAGAAATGTGTATAGACTACCTCCATCGGCGAGTTCTCTAGGGAAATAAAGTGGTAGCGCAAAGGCTATGTCCAGGAAACCGCTGTCCTCGATTGGATCCCTATTCACCCATCTCTGCAAACCCGGATCATAAAACCGGTAGCCGTAGTAATAAAGCCCGGCGTTGCCCTCCCATTCCTTGCTGGAAAAGCGGAACTTGTTCATGTCCGCCATGAGGCCGTTCTTCGAAATCAAATTCCCAAACGGATCATACTTGTAATGCGCCAAAATCATGCCGTTCGGAGCGAACAATTCGACAACGTTGCCTTGCGCATCGCTGAAATAATAGGTCGTCACGACATTCTGCGGATTGGGTTTCTCCGGGCAAAGAATCGCCGGAACAATCCTCTGGTTGTCCGACCGCGCCAGAAGCCCGCCAATGCCGCCAGCGCCTTGCAGCGTCCCGCTCAAATCAATCCCGCGCGTGTAAGTCGTCAAAGGCTCGTCATTGCCATCGCGCTCCTGCAAAACCAGATTGCCATCATAGACGTAAAGAATTTCATTGGTTTGCGTCCAGCCGCTGCCGTTCCACGCAAAATCCCGCTCGATCCGCTTGCGCATCAAACCGTCGTAGGCGAAGCTGTTGCTCCATGAGTTGGCGGACCAGACGCCAACCAATTGATTTTCGTCGTTGTAGGCAAAATTTCGCGCGCCGTCGCTGGTCAGGTTTCCGTTGGCGTCATACGTGTAGCTGCGATCGCCCACCACGTTGACGGTCACGCTGTTGGTCGAGGCCCGTCCGATATTGTCCTGGGCGATCGCCGTGTAGGTGTTTAGGCCAGTGGCGGGGGTGAACCCCGGCGCCGCAAAGGAGCCGTCCTCGTAAACGTCGGCGGATTCGAGATTGACCACCAGGTTCGTGACGCCCGTTCCGCCATTCGGCGAGACCGGGGATTCAGTCATCGAACCGCCCACCGTGAGCGTCCCGCTCTGACTGGCGCCGCTCAATTCATTTAAATCGTTCACCGTAAAGCTTTGAATCAAAGCGTTGTTCGTCCGTTCACTCAAATTCCACGCATCATCATAGGCATAACCGAACTGTTCCTGCAAGCGGGGAGTGTTGTTTTGTTCAAAGCCCTGGGCGGCCGTCAATTGGCCGATCTTATCATAAGCAAAATTGATATAATTGCCAGCCGCGAACACCTGCTGCGTCACCTCCGAACCCTCGTCATACGAATACCAAAAGTGTTCACCATAGTTAACCCACGCCTCTGACTCGGTTTTCCGGGCCATGCCGTCGTATCCGTTGTAAATATGGGGTTCGGAGTTCGGCGCGGGGGGCATATTCACCTGATACGGCTGCTCCAGCGCGCTCGAATAGTCATAACTGAAAACGCCCACCGGAGATGCGAAATTGCCGCCGGCCGGGGACATTAACGCGCTCAACCGCATCAGGTAATCGTAGGTGTAGGTCTGCGTCCAGGGACCCGCATTGGGCTGCAAAAGGCTAATGACGGAGCGCTGGCGGACGCTATTGTAGGTATAGCTGACGGCGTCATCGGGCCAGGGACCGGTTTCGCCGGCCAATTGATTGCCCGGTGTCCACGTAAAGGCCGTCGCGCCGATGCCGTCCACCATGTTGGTCAAGCGGTTCAGGAAGTCGTAGGCGAAGCGCAGGGATGGCGTATAGGTCGTTCCGCCGGAATAATCCACGTTGGTGAGATTGCCGAGCGGGTCGTAACGATAAACCGTTGTGCCCTTGGCCGGAGTCCAACGGCTGGCGAGCCGATTATCGGCATCGTAAGAATAGGTAAAATCAGTGATACCCGACGCGTCCATTTTGTTCGTCACGAGACCGTATTGATCGTATCCCCAGGTCGTCGTCTCGCCTTTGCCATCGGTTAGCGAGAGCATCTCGTTGGCCGGGTTATATGAAAACCGCAGAACTTCGTTGTTCGCGTTTGTTTCCGCCACCGTTTGGCCTTCCTGATTGAGCAAATAGGCGGTCACGTGCCCCAGCTGATCAACGTAATTTGTCAGGCCCAGCGGACCGAACTCGAACGTCTCGAGCCCCGTTTGCTGCGACTCGCCGCCAAAGGATTGGCGTGCAATGCGGCGATTCAGGAAATCGAAGGCGTTTGTGGTCGTTATGCCGTTGCGGTCTGTGCTTTGATAAACGCGACCGTATTGATCGAACTGGCACGAGTACAGTTGCTGCGAGCCATAGACGGTGCCGAAGCTGAGAACCTGAATCTCGCCGTTCAAGCCGTGTTGATACCAGGAAAGGCTCTCCTGATACCCCGCGGCGAAGGTAATCATCTGGGGGCGGTCGTTGACGTCGTAAGCATAATCGAGCGAGTAGCCATCCGGGTAGATGACGTTGGTCACCAGCCCGGCCATGTCGTATGCAATCTGCGTTGTCAAGGGCCAGCTTCCATCCCAATGAATGATCTCGTCAGGCGATCCGCAGCCGCAATAATCGTAGGTGGTAACCTGGCCATCCGCGTTGGTCATCGCCATTAATTGCCGAACCTGGTTGAACCCGTAGTAGGTCCATTGGTTGAGGCGGTCCTTGGTGGCGACAATATCAAGCCTGTTGTAAACGTTTGAAATCGTGGTGCCGTCGGGATAGCCTATAGACGTGAGCCGATTGAGATTGTCGTAGGTGTAATCGGTCACCAGGCCAAGCGCGTTGGTCAGGGCGATGAGATTCCCATCCTGCCAGAGAAACGAATTCGTCCGAAAGCCGCAATCAATTTCCTGGGCCAGGAATCCGGTTTCGGGACCGCTTGTGTAGTAAATATTGGTCCGCACGAGTCCGCCAGGAAACGTGACGCTTGTGAGCCTCAAGTGGGAATCGTAGGTGTAACGCGTCACTTCGCCCAAAGCGTTGGTTACTGAGGTGACCAGCGCCGGAACGGAGGCCGAACAGCCGCAACCAAAAACCAGCTCCCCCATCGGTCCGATTTCATACAGGAGGATGCGCCCTGAGGGATCATAATAGTTGGTGTAGGAAGCCTGTGAATTGTCGCTGTTGAAGTAGATGTAGTTTGTCAGATTTCCCACGTCGTTGTAAGCCATTTCTGCAGTGCCGCTCCCGGAAATCAAGGTGAGCCGCCTTAGCGGACCGATAACGTCGCCCCCCGACCCATCATATTGGTACTGGACCTGTCCAGTCCGCTGTGGATCTGGCTGGTTATAAAAAGGATTGACCGGATCGGCCCGCCAGGCAATCGTGTTCCCAAGCGTATAACCGTCGTTATCAGAATCATAAAGGAAGATTTTTGCCGAGGCCAATTCGTAATCAGAACTTGTCAGCGAAAACACATTCGCCTTGCCCTCGGCGCTTATTGCCTCGTACTGCTTTCGGTTCCAATGGTAGCTCGACGTATCAGGGTCAACGGTGGGGTCGGAAGAGTCGCTATTGTGTTCGTAGAGTTGATGATCGCCGTCGGCCTCAGTGATGAGAATGGCGCGGGCGGGAGCATCGCTGTTATCCGTGTCCACGGTATCAGAAATCTGGAAGCTATTTGTCCCGTAAGGCGTGATCATGTTGGTGACCTCGTAATTGTCGTCGTATTCAAAATACGAGGACATCCCATCGGCATCCACCACGTTTGTCAGGTCGCCGTTGCTGTCGTAGTTGAAATAGGCCGTGCGGCCATAGCGATCCGTGACGGAGGTGATAAGATTTGGAAAGCTGGCGTCGCCATAGGCAAGCGTATTGGTTTGGCCGTCAAAGTCCACGACGCTGGCCAATTCCACGATATCACCGACCATTTTATAATTAAATTGCTGCACTGTGCGCCCAAATTGGTCCACTTGTTGTGTCAGAAAATAGTTCGTTGTCCCGCCCGAGTATGCCTGCGCGAAACCGTAGATGTTTGTGGCGCCGTTGGGTGCGACGAGCAAAGGAGGCCCGCTCTGCGGTTGGGCCGGGACGACCCAAGCCAGTACGTCCCCAGTCTGGTAATTTGGAGCTCCGACTGATGATATGTACATTTGTCCCCCGGACCCGGGAAATTCGGTAAACGTATCCGATTCGGGTGTGGATTGCTGCTGCAACACGTCAATCCATGTGCAGGACCAATTGTTTCCAAAGCCGCAGACCGTGCTTGCCTGGGCCGCGCCCCTTTGCTTGTAGCTGACATTGAGCCGCTCCCAACTCAGGTCTGATTGTTGATAAAGCAACGGCGTATCCTTAAGCCAAAGGTTTTCGTAGGGCTCGGAGACGCTCCATTGAGGCATGCCGCAACCGCAAGCGCTACCGGACGACCCGCCCGGCTGCGCATAGACGGGCGACACGTCCACGGACCCAGGTCCGCCGTCGCCGCTGCCGTCGCTTCCCCCTCCAGATTCCATGGTATCCATGGGCGCGCTCATCCCACCGGGGCCGTCGGCGCCGCCGCCGCCATTGCCAGTGCCGTTGCCACCGCAACCAGTGTCGTTCGGGTCATTGAAAATGGCGGGGTTGCCTTTGCCATAAATCCTGGAGCAAGCCAATTTGCCTAACTTCCGCCAAGAAACCGGCACCTTGCTTTTCGGCAGGATAAAATCGCCGCTTGCCTCAGCGTCAATCGTGGGGGCGTCCATCCAGACGCTCCGCTCGAAAGTTGGGTCGTCCACGAGGTAACGCCCGTTTTTCTCCATCGTGATGGCTGCGTAGTGATTAAGCTTCCAATGCACGATACAGGGCACTACCAAAGGAGCGCCAGGGGGCCGGCGGACAGCCTCCACGTCAAGGCCGTTGGTCCTGGCAAGGGCCAGGAGTTCGGATATTGTGAAGCCGCCATTCGGGGAATCTGTCATGAAGAGCCGATTGATCACAGTTTGGCTGGCATGCAAGGCTCGGGCCAGGTGTCCGAGTGCATAGGAGCCGCACCGGTATGACCTGCCGGGCTCGGTTCTCATGGTTGCAAGGCCTTCTTTTGTTTCCTCAATTTCGGTGGCGTAGGTCCCCAGCGGCAAGTGGCGAGAGGACAACTCCGCGAACAGCTTTTCCAGTTGATCCTTGCGTCCCAGACTCGCCAATAATCGGGTCCAACCGGCGATCGCTCGTACGGCAAGCTTCCGCGCTTTGGCCTCCTTGCCGTCCCTGGTTTCATCCCAGGCGGCCTGCCAGTAGCCCAAGGCTTCTATGTAACGCCCACGAGCGCGGTCATACTCGGCCAGATGGATTTGGAGGTCGGGCGTCCACCCGGATCGCGGATAATCATCCACAAACCGCGACAAAGCGGCGAAACCCGGCCCGATTCCCTCCGTACTGAAAGCGTTGATGTCGCCCAACAAAGCCTGCGATTCAGCCTCGGTTGGCTGCGAGCCAATCCAGACCAACGCGTCCGGGAACAGTGGTTGCCTCATGACGCGTTGTGCGGCGGTCTCGGCGCTCGATTGCGCCACTGCCACGCCGTCTGCCAGAAGGCAACCGGCAATCAGAATCGCTTGAAGACAGGCCTTTAAAGGCTTGCCGATGACGAGTGAGAATTGATTTTTCATAGGGCAAAGAAAGGTTCAGGGTCATGGCAGGGTACTGCCATTTGGAGGCTGGGTGATGGTAACCGTTAGGCCCAGGTCA
>JBOHXA010000391.1:0-19817 GCA_050737335.1 Limisphaerales bacterium
TCAAACCAGCCTATCACCGGCGCAGGCGGCGGAAGCGTCGGTGTCGTGATACTGACTACCGATGATTGACCGCTTAGGCCTCCGCCGTTCGCTGCCTGGACGACGAAATAATAGGGTTCGCCCGCCGCCGGAGAGGTGACTGTATAGGTCGTCCCCGGGGTTTGACCCAAGGTTGCGAATGGACCCCCAGCGGAGGGAGCGCTCTCGACGAGATAGTTGGTCGCGTTGCCCGTTGCCGGCGCGGTCCAGGTCAAAATAATTTCGAGGGCGCCCTGGCCATTTGTGGCTAAGACGGCGGAAAGGCCGGTCGGCGCGCCCGGAGCGGAGACAAATTGCGCGAAGCTAACGCCGGCAACCTGCCGGATCAGGTGATAATAATCCTCTGTCGTGTAGAGAGCAGTGCCGTCCGATGACAGGAGGATGCCCGCGGGGCAGCGCGCGGCTACGCCACCGGGCGCATCCGGCACGCCCACGTTGCCATCCACCCAGCCGGGAAATTGGTCCGGGGGGTCGGCGCTGATCCAATCGTTTGTGGCAACGCCATACAAATTGGTTGTGACGCCTGAGGCCGTCACCACTTTGACACGGTCATTGCCAAAATCGGAAACGATTACCGTGCCATCTCCGGCGGCGGCTATGCCAAAGGGCTGGAAAAACCGGGCCATCGAGTTGGGCATGCCGATATTATTGAAACCGGTTCCGTCGCCCTGTCCGTTAAATCCGGCGTTGGTGGTCCAAATGCCAGTGCCCGGCGTGATGGTATAAATTCCATCGCGGCCAAAGTCGCAGACAGCCAGGTTGCCGCCCGGAAGAACGGCGATACCCTTTAGCAAGGCGTTTGGGGCGGTCACTGTTGCAATTGTGGTTTGAACGCCGCCGGAAATCTCAATGACCAGATTGCTTCGTTCCGTCACATAAATATTGCCGCTGGTGTCCAATGCGATCGCCGCCGCATTTGTCAGGTGCGTGGCATTGGTGGCCACCAGAATGCCGAACTTATCATATTCAACAACGCTTCCGTTGGTACATACGGCGGTTGTGCCGCCGCGATTCAATACGAATGCGTTGTTGTTTCCGTCAATGACCACGCCGACCGGCGAGCTGATGTGGTTTGTAGCGTAGGTTGCGGTGACCCCGCCGTCTGTGGAACCGGGGCCGGTGATTTCCCGAATGGCATTATTGCCGTAGTCAGCGATAAACAGGTCGCCGGAACTATCCATGGCCAGGCCCATCGGACTCTTAAACAAGGCACGGGCAGTCTCACCATTCACGTAGCCGTAATGGCTCGTGGACACACCACCGCCGATCGTTGCGACATGGGTTTGGGCAAATCCGGCTGCCGCGCTGGACGCGGCAAGAATGACGGCGCCCAGCAGGCGCAGCCGTCCTGCCAAAGCGCTCGGAGGAGGGCAAATTTCGGTTTTCATAAGACAATCAGTTTTATTGGTTTCACCGGCAAAATCGCTGTTCAGCCAGTTGACTCATTGAAAAGTCCGCAACTATTGAGATGCGTCCGTCTTGCCAAATTCGCCCGGTGAAGGCGCTGGATTGCTCCAGTCGCTTTCGCCCGTTTTGTCCCAGAAATCGTTCGGGTTCATAGGCTCTTTCATTTGCGGCGGTCTCGACGCCAGGAAATCAGTATTGGCCGGCTGGAAGTCCGTATCTTTAACAATGGTCGGCGTAATGAAAATAACCATGTTTTCCTTGTCCATAGTCACGTTCTCGCTTTTGAAAGCCCAGCCCAGGTAGGGGATATTTCCCAGGACCGGCACCTGCGTGTAACTGGCAGTGGGGTTGTCCTCGACAAGGCCGCCCATGACGAGTGTATTGCCGTCAGGAATCATCACCTGAGTATCAATGTGGCGCATATCGAATTCATCGGCCTGATAGGTTTGGCCATCAATGATCTTGGTCACCGTCGCGAAATAGCTGGACACGTCCGGAATAACTTTGAGCCAAATGTCATTATTCGCTGTAATGCGCGGGGTCACCGCCAGGGTGGTTCCGATATTGGAATACGTAATGGAAGTGGCTCCCGAAGAAACGCCGGCCGTTGCGGCCGTGATATTGATGACCGGGAACATGCGGGTGACTGAAATCAACGCGCGTTCGTTATCCAATGTCACGACCCGCGGAGTCGAAAGAGTTTGCGCGTCATAAGTGGAATTCAGGAACGAGATGACCGCCTGGACACCGTCGGCATTCAGAAACCCAATTGCCGGCGTCAAGCCCGTAAGGGTGTTCCACGAAAAGCCGCCGGGCAGACTGGAAGGTTGCGAAACAGAATTGATAAGGGTCGAAGTGCTGTATTTGGGCGTGGTGGTAACGGTTGCGCCGGCTGAGCCTGGATAAGTCGTTGTCACCGGAACGCCTGGAGCGACGGTGGATGATTGGGCCTGCGAAGCGCCGTTGCCGAAACTGACGTTTTGACCTTCAACCGTTCCGGACCAGTTGACGCCTTTCTCCGTTTGAGGCGTGCTGGCGACTTCCACCAATTTCGTTTCAATCAAAACCTGGCGCGTCGGTTTGTCGAGGTCGTTGACCAGAGTATCCACCGCGTCCTGCTCGGGGTCCGTGGCCACAACGATCAACTGGCTGGTCCGGGTGTCCGGAAGCACGTGACTGCGGCGGTCGGTGAAAGCGGCTTGAACAGATTGGACCATATTTGAGACGCTGGCATATTTTAGCTGAATGACCCGCGTCACCAGCGGAGGCGGCGCGGTGGGGTCTTTCATCGTAATTCGGCCGATGGCAGTCTTGTTGTCCATGACCAATTGAAGATCATAATTGTTGAGCAACGCCAGGAGGGCCTGCTTCGCTGTCACATTTTCCCAACGTATCGAAAGGGTGGGTTCGGCCTTGACCTGCCCATTCTGGTCAGGCTGCCCGTAGCCGATTTTGGGATCGAGCAGGTAATTAATGCCGGCCTGTCGGGCCAGATTTTCAATGGCAACCGTCAGCGGAACGTCCTGAAATTCGATGAGAGGAATCGTTGTGGCCGCCGGGGCCGCGTTCGCGTCCGCGGCGTCAGCGGAGTCGGCTGACAGCGAGTTTGTCGGGGGAACGGTCTCAGCCGGCAAAGCCGGGAGAGGGGCATTGGTGACTTCCGAAGGGTCCCCAGTCGCTGGCGCATTGGTAACGACGGACGCATCGGCAACAGCCGTCGCCATGGGATTCGCCGGCGCCGCGGCAGCAGCCGCGGGGCCGCTGGCCGGGGTCGCCGGTACAGTCTGGTTTGCCGCCACCGCGCTCGGGGCCTGGGCGGCCATTGAAGCCGCCGACGCCATTGAATTCGTCGGCCAGACAGAGCGGGTCACGGCGGGAACCGTCGGCGTTGCCACGTTGGTGTCCGAAGTGGTTTGAGTCATCGCAGAGTGCTGGAAAACCAAGGCTCCCATCAGTGCAAACGTATATAACTTTAGTTTCATAATTGTTTAGTGTTTCATCTGCCTCTCAAGTCCAACGCCTGTCGGAATGATTGCGCCGAATATTTATTTCACCGGTGTCATGCGGCCGTTTTAAAGTTCATTGTTGATCGGAAAATCTGAGTAAGTGCCGCGACCCATCGGATTCCACCAGCACCGAGTCAGGCCCGACATTGAGGCAGCGGACATGCACACGGCCTCGCGCCGTCAACACGTCACCCTCATCGCCCTCACCAAACGTGTGATTATTGATGATGACGTAGCGGCGTCCGGCGATCTCTGAGAAGCCTCTGACTTGAAGCGCGCTCGCCTTCGATACATGCCTGGGAACGAAGTCCTGATACGGCCGCATGGAATTGGGGTAAAATGGATCGCGGCCTTCGTTTGGATTGGTGGGCAAAATAAACACCGACTTGATGGGCGCCTTGGGCGCCTGGGCCGACTTGATGGGCGCCTTGGCATTGACCGGGGCCGCGGCGAGGGAACCTGTCACCCCGGCAACCATTGTCCATATTATGTATGCACGCCATTTCATTTTAACTGTCATGGAGACGACCTCACCAGGGCCACAATGTCCGCCCTGAATGACAGCTTCTCGCTGTCACCACTCATCGGCACCATGTCTAAATTCACTACACGCATATGCGGGTATCTATTTTCAAAGTCAGCAATAAACTTGCCAATGTCATGGTAATAGCCGGTTCCACTGACGCTGAAGCGTATTTGTTGGAATGGGAAATCCGGGAGCAGGTCCATGGCGCCGACCATGGGCTGTCCAATTACCGGCAATTCCACCTTATAACTTGTCTTGAAATGGCGGATGGTATCGAGCGTCCAGGCGTAGATGTCGCCGGTGGCCATGTCGTTCTCATTGCTGGCGAGCTGGGCGGACAGGCTCGCCAATACAACCTTGTTGGACACCGATTGCTGCATGAGACGCTCGTTGTCCTGCCATTTCTTTTGGGTTTCCGCTGTTTCCTTCCGAATGCTGGATACCTTAATATATTGTGGCCGGATCAAACCAAATCCGAGAGCGGCAACCGCCAGGATCACAAGCGCCGACGTAATTACCAGTTGATTGCGTTTCTGTTTGTTCTTAGGAAGGAGATTCATCGCTTTTGGTCCGGAAAACGGCATTCAACGGAAAATGAGACATAATTTTTGCCGAACTGGTCCTGTTGCGGCGATGATTCGTCCGTCAGAACCACGCCATTAGTTTTATCGAGCATCTGATGGAAATAATCCTGGCGGCCCAGCGCCCCCATAAATTTGCCGACCTGGTCGCCGGGATTGGGACTGGAATCACGGGCGTTCAGGGTCACCATAATTTGTTCGGTAACGTATGACTTACTGGCAACGCTCCCGCGACCTTTGGTTCCCCCGGACAGGGCGTAAGCCTGGTCCACCTTGATGGCGGTCAATGCCACGTTGTCCACGCTCACCTTTTGCAGAGCGTTGAGCAGATTGCCCTGAAGCATCCGGCAATTGGACATTTTTTCCAGCGCCGCAAGCTTGACACGAATGGCCCTGATTTTTGCATTGTTGGTGACCGTCATGTCGTAATCGGTTTTATGAGAATCAATTTGAAACTGAGCCTGTCCCAGTTCGCGGCTGGCCAGGATCACCTTGAGCTGAACGGTGCTGCTCCAGACCGCCATGCCCGCCACCCATAGAAGGCCGATTACGATGACGCGCTTAACAGGGTCGCGGCGCCGCAATTCTTCAGCCGCCTGCTCTTCAGCCAGTAAATTGATTCGAATGGGCATAAAATTGATGGTCAAAGCGATGACAGCGCCGCGCCGATCGCGACCGTCAATTGCGGGCCGATCTGTTCCACTTCAGCGGCTTGCTGTCCTGGCAACGCCAACTCCAGGGGCTGGGCCGGGTTCCATGCCTTGCACTCGACGATCAATTCCGAGTGAAGCATCTGAAGAATTAATTCCGACTGTGACGAACCCCCGGTGACATAGACGCGAGAGACGGGGCGATCTTGTTGATGTTCGAAAAAATCGAGGGAGGCGCGCAATTCGCGGCCCAGAGGCAGCACCTGTGCTTCCAGGGCGGCCTGCACTTCACCGGGCATGCCTACTTTGATACCTTCCGCTTCGGCATAGCTGATGTTCATGGATTCGGCCAACCCGGCGGTGAGACGATCCCCCCCAATATTGACCACGCGCCTAAGGACCAATTCGCCGCGGTCCACTATGCAGATGGAAGAGTGCTTAAAGCCGATATCCACGAGGGCGACAGTTTCCGCGGCATAAGACTCGGGCATGGACGCCTCAAACGAGTTTAGCGGACCCAGCAGGCCGGGGACGACATGGCTAATTGCAAATCCGGCGTCAGTGACAGCGGAGCGGTATGTGTTAAGAAGCTCCTGCTTCGCGCCGCCCACCAAAACTTTTAACTTCGGCACCATGGGTAGTTTCGCAATCGCATCGGGTTTCGCCGAAACCTTCGGAATAAAAATGTGACAATCGAAGGCGTAATTGGGGAGGTCCTGTTGCAAGTAGGCCTTGGTGTTGTTTTTGATGATCATCCGCATGTCGTCCACCGGGATTTGCGGTAATTCGATTTGCTTGAGCATCACGTTGTCCAAACCCACGGTGAGTGTAACTGATTTGGGCCGGGCATCCATTTTTTGGACAATTTCACGCAAGTGGCCGGCCAGCAATTCGCTGGAGATTTTTTTGTCAAATATCGGCGCATCCATGAGCGCGTAGCGCGTGAGGGCCAAACGCTCGCCGCGCTGTTCCATAATAATGGATTTGGTGGTGCGACCGCCCATGTCAACGACCAGCATCGGGGTGCGCCTTTTTCGAGACGAGTCATTCAAAATTGGCCAGGCCATTGCGTTATTAAGTTAAACAGACGGTTAACGTTGCGATTAAAACATTCAATCTGACGATAGAATGCCCTCGATAAGCAATTACCCTGCCAGATTGCTCCGGTCCCCTCATTGCGAGCCTGAACCGCATTGATTGCTGGATTTTTTGCGTTGGCCAATTTCCGGCTCATTGAACTATTTGCCATTTGACTGATTTTTGATTTTAAAATTTTCACCTTTCCTTCCAACATTCGGCGCGTGAAACAAATAACTTCAGCCGCACGTTCGCGCCGCGGCTTTTGGTGTCTCATCGCAACGCAGTTTCAAGTGGCCTTCAGTGATAATGTCTTAAAGACCCTGGTTATTTTCATAATTCTGGGCATGAACACTTCCATGGCGGCGCAGCAACGGACCAGCGGCTTTCTCGGCGAGCTTTTTGCCCTGCCCTTTATCCTCTTTTCAACCTATGGCGGTTATTTTGCCGACCGCTTCAGCAAGCGTTCAGTGACGATCGCCGTGAAAATATTTGAAATGATCGTGGTCTCCTTCGTGTGCGTTGGCCTGGCCGGAGAGAACCGCCGGATTTTGCTGGCTGGAATTTTTCTTATGGGCGCGCTCGCCGCTTTTTTCGGTCCGTCAAAATACGGCCTCCTTCCGGAATTGCTTTCACAAACTAAATTGTCATGGGGCAACGGCATCCTGGAATTCGGAACCAACGGCGCAATCATTCTCGGAACGGTTGCGGCAGCGTATATGCATCATTTTTTTGGTCCGCATCAAATCGCGTCGGGGCTTGTGCTGATCGGGCTGACGTTGGCGGGGTTGATGGCCAGCCTTGGCATTACCGCGGTGCCGGCTGCCGACCCGGCGCGCGAATTTCGATTCAATCTCTTCAGTGATTTGTTTAAACAACTCAATCGCGTTCGCCGCAACCGTCTTCTTGCGCTGGCGTTCGCCGGGAATACATACTTTTATTTCATCGGCGGGTTGTTGCTATTGAATTTATTTTTTTATGGGGAATATGGTCTGCGCGTTGGCGACACGACTATCGCCTCCTTTAACATCGCGCTGGCGCTGGGCATTTGCCTGGGCAGCATCGCGGCCGGTTCTGCTTCCAGTGGAAAGATTGAACATGGGCTGATACCGCTGGGCGCTTTGGGATTGGCGATCGTTTCAGCCATCCTTTCCGCCCCGCAGTGGCGAACCGACGCCGTGCTGGCATGGCTTTTCGTCATGGGATTCACCGGGGGCTTTTTTATCGTGCCCGTCTCGGCCATTTTACAGCATGATCCAGAACCAGCCCAAAGAGGCGAAGTGCTGGCGGCGGCCAACTGGCTTTCGTTTGTTGGAATCTTCCTGGCCTCAGGGGCCTTCCCGTTCCTGTGCACCACCCTTGGCATGTCTCCGCGGGCCATTTTCCTTTTTTGCGCAGCCCTGACGTTTGCCGGGACCGTTGTCTCACTCATCATTTTTCCCTATTCGCTGGTGCGGGCGGTTGTATGGCTGGCGACGCATAGTATTTATCGCGTCCGCGTCAATGGACTTGAGAACCTTCCGCCTCAGGGCGGCGCATTGCTGATCAGCAATCACGTTTCTTTCGTGGACTGGCTTTTGATCCTGGCGGCGGCGGACCGTCCCGTGCGTTTTCTCATGGGCCGGGAATTTTATGATAAGTGGTGGGTGCGTCCCCTGGCGCGCGTGCCTCGCGTCATTCCAATCGCCCCTGAACCCCGACCCCATCAGGTGATTGAAGCTTTGAACGATTGCGGTCGCGCAATTGAAGCGGGCGACGCTGTTTGCATTTTTGCCGAGGGCGGCATTACGCGAACGGGCCAACTCCAGCCATTTCGGCGCGGCTTCGAGCATTTGATGAAAAGCTTCACGATGCCTCAGGCAAAAACCAGGCCCGGAACCGGCTCCACCGCTCCTCCGATCGTTCCTGTGGCGCTGAATGGCATTTGGGGAAGTATTTTTAGTTTTTCAGGCGGAAAAATTCTTTGGAAAAGACCCGGGTGGGCGCCACGAGTGGCGACTGTGCGTTTTGGCAAAGCATTTCCCCCGACGGCCACAGCGGCCGAAATCCGCGCCGCTATTGCGGCCTTAATGAAATAAAAAACGAGGCGCCTGGAGGGCGCCTCGTTGCGTGAAACTCTCGAAAGATTATTGAGGGAAGTTAAAATACTGGACGGGCCATGGCGTGCCATTGGTGGCATATGCCAGGGCGCTCTGAAAGCTGTTGGCCGATGTCTGGTCAACGCTGCCGTCAGCCAGTCCGATATTACCGACTTTAAGGTGAATGTCATTTGCGGTCCAGGCCCATGACGGTCCCGGGGCGCTTCCACCAGCAGCAGCAATTGGCGGGTTGAGGCCTAATGCATACCCGTCATGCATGACCATGGACTGTGCGGGCGGAACAGCGGTCGTGCCGATGTTACGGTCGCCATCCAAAACCATTTGTGGATAATTCTCATTGGCGTCACCGCAAATAAAGTAGCTAATTCCATTGGTCCCGGCGCCGGGAGACTGGGGATCAGTTACTCCCAATTCGGCGAAATTCGTCGCGTAGGTACGCGAGCTATCAGACGGGCATACGAAAATCTTGGTCGTGCTCATTTCATTGGAGCAATCCAAGAAGACGTTAGTAATGCCATCGGGCCGGTAACCCAGTTGATTTTCGTTGCTTTGGATGTCTTCCATCGAGCCGCCTGCCGAGGTGCTGACGGCCATGGGATAAGCGTTGCCGTTGTCTCCCTCCCATATGCGCATTGCCAGACCGACCTGTCTAAGGTTGCTCACGCAATTGATGCGTTGAGCGCGACGCTTGGCCGCGGCCAGCACCGGCAGCAACATAGCGGCCAGGATGGCGATGATGGCAATCACGACCAGGAGTTCAATCAGCGTGAAGCCTTTTTTCCGTTTGAGGATTCTTTTCATACGTTCGTTCAGTTTTGTTTCACTTGTTCGGTGTGTGGATGCGCATTCTACTCAAATGGCGAAATCCGTCAACACATTAATAGAAAATTCTTTAGCAGTGACAATGCCAAGACATTTTTTCGCAAAAACCGACGCAATTCGGCAAAAATTGCGGGCGCGCCTTCGAGATTGCGGAAAATTTTCACGCATCACGCGTGAAATTCACGCTTTTTGGACCCCGCACCACGCCCCGACGGCCCGGGCGCGAACTCTTAACTTGAATGATGGCGGCTGAAAGGTCAGACTGTCGTTTCATGGCTGAACCAAGAGAAAATCCGCTCATGGAGAAAATCGTGTCGTTATGCAAACGGCGCGGGTTTATTTTTCAATCCTCCGAAATCTACGGAGGCATCAACGGATTTTGGGATTACGGACCGCTTGGGGCCGAGCTACGCAAGAACATACGCGATTGTTGGTGGAACGACATGGTTCGCCGCCGCGATGACATGGTGGGGCTGGAATCATCCATCATTATGCACCCCAAAGTTTGGGAAGCCTCGGGTCATGTGGCCGGGTTTAATGATCCGATGGTGGACTGCAAAGCATCAAAGCAACGGTTCCGCGCGGACCAGCTTTTTTTTGCCCGTGTGGAGGTGATCCCGGAAGTGTCCGCCGAAATGGTCCCATCAAATCCCAGCCCTCAGACGATTGGATATGTGATTGCATTGGAGAGTGAGCGCACCAGGGAGGAGCTTCAGGAAAAGGCCGTCGAGCTTAAACGGAAAAAATCCGTGCGCGGACAACTGGCGCCCGTCGTCGCGCGTGAGTTCACGCAAGCCAATCCTGAAGAAATTGCCCTCATACCATCGCCAGCCACGGGGGAGCCTGGCAGCCTGACGGCGCCGCGGGCATTCAACATGATGTTGCAAACGCATGTGGGCGCCCTGCGGGACGAGTCGGCTGTTGCCTATCTGCGTCCGGAGACAGCCCAAGGCATGTTCGTCGATTTCAAAGCCATTGTTGACACCGGCCGGGTCAAGGTCCCCTTTGGCATTGCGCAAATTGGGAAGTCCTTCCGGAATGAGATTACGCCGCGAAATTTCATATTCCGCAGCCGCGAATTCGAGCAGATGGAAATGGAATATTTTATCAGCGATCAGGATGACTGGACGAAATGGCACCGATATTGGATTGATTGGTGCCATGACTGGCTGATCTCGGTCGGCATTCCGGCGGCGCGGCTCGCCGAATACAATCATCCAAAGGAGAAGCTGTCCCACTATTCCAAAGGCACAACCGATTTGATGTTTCAGTATCCATTTGGGAGCCAGGAATTATGGGGTATCGCCGCGCGAGGCAATTACGATTTATCGCAGCATTCCCGCTTCAGCGGGACGTCAATGGAGTATTTCGACGAATCGGCCAAAAGGAAGTATCTTCCGCACGTCATCGAACCGGCCGTGGGCGTGGATCGCATATTGCTCGCAATTTTGTGCGCGGCTTACGCCGAGGACGAGGCGCCGGACGAGAAGGGAAAAATGGAACGGCGAGTGGTCCTGCGTTTTGCGCCTCGAATCGCCCCGATCAAGGCCGCGGTCTTTCCGCTATTGAAAAACAAACCCGACCTGGTGGCCAAAGCCAAGGCCGTGCGCGATTTGCTCCGGCCTCACATGACAGTTTTCTATGATGAGGCTGGCGCCATTGGCCGGCGGTACCGGCGGCAGGATGAAATCGGGACGCCGTTCTGCCTGACGATTGACTTTGAAACGCTGGGCGAAAAAGGCGAGTCACTCAAGGACACCGTCACGTTGAGAGAGCGTGATTCGATGAAACAGGAACGGCTTAAGATTTCTGAACTTTTGGCCGTTTTGTTGTCTAAAGTCTGCTGATGGACCCGGAACAGACAATCGTGTTGGAGAGCGCCGATCCGCAAACGAAAGATGGAGCGAAAAAAGACCACGCTCCAACGCTCTATTTCATCGCCATTTGCAAAATCGCCAAGGGAGCCGCTCTTTTGTTGCTTGCGGCGGGCATTTATTCAATGGCCGGAAGAGATTTGCAGGGCGACTTTGATAAATTCATCGAATGGGTCCATATGGACCCTGAACACCGCTTTTTTCGCAATATCAGCGATTTCCTGTCGAGGGTAACACCCGGCAATGTGAAGGCGACCGCACTGGCCTTCTCGCTCTATGGTTGTTTTCTTATAGCGGGGGGAACGGGCCTGGCGTTGCGGGCCAAATGGGCGATCTGGCTGACGATCTGCGAATCGGCGTTCTTTATCCCTATTGAGATTTTTGAATTGACGAACCGGCGTGTTCCAAGGGTGGACCCTCCGGATGAGCCGCAGCCCCATTCGCATTGGTTTCACCATCCCAAAGTGGGACTGTTGCTGGTTCTGATATTGAACGTATTAATTGTGTGTTACCTTTATCTAAACAAGCAACGGTTGCCCCGGCCTCCTAAGAAGAATGAATGAAGGGCAGCCGATTTGGTCATTGACTTTCGCCATTGAAAATCTATTGTGTTGGTTCATTCATTTTTTGCGGACGTTTGTGCCGCATGAGAAAGGAAGTGAGTTGCGTTGACAGAAATTAAATTAAAAAAAGGCGAGCCGGTGGACCGCGCATTGCGGCGGCTGAAGAAAAAAGTGGACCGCGAAGGCACGCTAAAAACCGTTCGCAATCATCGGCATTTTGAAAAGCCGAGCTAACGCCGCCGTCGCAAGGAAAAAGCCGCGCGGTTTTCGGCCATGCTTTCGGCCCGCTACGCCGACCTGTAATCTTCGCGCGCGTTAAAGCGTGGAAGCATGACCCGGGGACGGCACCGTAGTGTCTCTCCCGGTCGCTTCAACGCTTCAACCCTCTTAACGGTTCGACAATGTATTCCTTTTCAACGTGCTGGAACTCGCACCGACACTCCGACGGCCAGGCCATGTTGCGCGAAATCCATGAATTGGGATTCGAGTACGCGGAACTGAGTCACGGCATCCGGCTCGCTCTCGTGCCGGGAATCCTCGAAGCCGTGGACAAGGGAGAGATCAAGATTTCCAGCGTGCATAATTTTTGTCCGCTTCCCATGGGCGTGACGCATGCGGCGCCAAATCTTTACGAATTCTCGGCTGCGAATCCCAGTGACCGTCATCTGGCCGTCAAACATACACAGAAGACCTTCGAATTTGCCGCGCGTGTCAAAGCCGGCACGGTGGTCCTGCATCTGGGACGCATCGAAATGAAGGACTACACCAGTAAATTGACCGGATTGTTGGAGAAAGCCGGGCAAGGCTCAAAAAAATTTCGGCTGTTGCAGCATGACGCCCTAAACGCGCGCGAAAGCCAAAAGGAAGCGTTTTTCGCACGAATGAAGGAAACGTTGCGCAAAATCGTCCCCGAAGCCGAAAATCGCGGCCTGAAATTGGGTTGCGAGAACCGCGAAGCGCTCGAAGAATTGCCGCTGGAGGAGGATTTTGAAGAATTTTTGCGCCAGTTTGAAAACCGGGCCATAGGCTATTGGCATGACTGCGGGCACGCGCAAATCAAGCAACACCTCGGCGTTATTAGCCACGCGCGTTTCCTCCAAATGCTCGCGCCCAGGCTGGCCGGATTTCACATTCACGACGTGGTCTTTCCCGCGCGCGACCACGTGGCGCCCGGCGCCGGAACAATTGATTTCGCCGCGCTCAGCCGTTTCATTGAACCGCGGCACATCAAGGTTTTCGAATTCGGTCCATCCGTGCCCGTCGAAGCGGCCCGGTCCGGAGTAGCGTATATAAAAAACGTTTGGGGAAACCAAGATGGATAGCAGGCCAATCGGTCCAACAAATGGCCGCTGAATCGCCAAAAAGTACTGCGAAGCGAATCGTGGGGCGCCTGCGGAAGGCTGGCTTTGCGGCGTTTTGGGTTGGCGGGTGCGTTCGGGATCATTTGCTGGGCCGCGAACCGCGCGACATAGACATTGCCACCGACGCCCGCCCCGAGCAAATCGAACCCCTTTTCAAACGCACCGTCCCGGTCGGAAAAAAATTTGGCGTCATCGTTGTCATTGAGAACGGCGAGGATTTCCAGGTCGCCACGTTTCGCCGCGATAAAGGCTACCAGGACGGACGGCGGCCTGAAACGGTCGTGTTTGGCGGCGCCCGGGAAGACGCGCTTCGCCGCGATTTCACGGTCAATGCGCTGTTTTATGATCCCATTTCAAAGACCACGCAGGACTGGGTGGGAGGCCAGAAGGATTTAGGTCTCAAAATCATTCGCACTATCGGCAATCCCGAAGAGCGGTTTGCCGAAGACCATTTGCGCCTGCTGCGGGCGATCCGTCTCGCTGCCGAACTAAAATTTGAAATCGAGTCGGAAACGGCCGCGGCGGTTGAAAAGCTCGCGCCTAAAATCAAGCTCATCAGCAACGAGCGAATTCGGGACGAGCTTCTGAAATTGTTCCGTCCACCGCACGCGGCGCGCGGGCTGGATTTATTGCGGGACAGCCGGCTAATGGAACATGTGCTGCCTGAATTGTGTTCGACCAGCACCTGCGCCCAATCGCCGGATTTTCATCCGGAGGGCAGCGTGTATAATCACATTCGCCTCATGCTGGAACAGTTGCCACCGCATGCGCCGCCGTCCCTGGCCTGGGCCGTCATTTTGCATGACATCGGCAAGCCACGCACCGCCAGCATGGATGACACAACCGGGGCAATCCACTTTTATGGGCATGAGAAAACTGGCGCAGAGATGGCGCGAGAAATTCTGAACCGACTCCGTTTTTCCAAAAGGGAAATTGACGAAATTGTCGCGTGCGTGAGGCAGCATATGCAGTTCAAAGACGTGAAAAAGATGCGCAAAGCCACGCTGCGCCGCCTGCTGATGCGCGAAACCTTTCCGCTTGAACTGCAACTGCACAAACTGGATTGCCTCGGCTCGCACCGATCACTGGAGTATTACAATTTTTTGCTGGAACAGGGAAAAGCGTTGAAAAAAATGCCGCGCATCCGGCCGCCTCTTCTCGACGGCAATGATCTGATTGCCTTGGGAATGAAATCCGGGCCGCGGTTGGGTTCCCTACTGCACGAAATCCGAGAGAAACAATTGTCGGACGAATTGAAGACCAAACGGGCGGCGATCTCGTGGGCGAGAAAGAAACTAAAGCAGGCGCGCCCGGGTTAAGGTATCGCCGGGCTGCTTTTGGTTTCTAATCGTCATCCGGGGCTTTCATGGCGGATACGGGATACGGCATATGACCCTTTCCGGCGCGCCACAGGATATGGTTGAACAGGTCTTCGGGACATTGATCTTCCTTTTCGAGCGGGAGTTTGGCTGAAACCAGAGCGTCCTTGCGCAACTGTGGATCGGAAATGGCGTCCGGGTCCGGATTCATTTCGTCCAGGGGCACGATATTGGTCACGACGTTGTATGGAGTGAAGTCAGGTCTGTCGTCAAAACAGTCGAACATTGGGGTGGCCGTGGCATCCATTTGGTTCATGGGCGGCAGGCCAAGGATCAGTTCGATGGTACGAATCAGGCTGGTCTGATTGTATTGCGTGCTGACCACCGTGTGGCGTTTGGTGTACGCGCTAATGACATAGGCGGTCGTGCGATAGCCGCTGACGTGGTCCCAACCGGACTGAGGGTCGTCTTCAACCGCGAAAATGCATGTGTTGGTCCAAAAGCTCGAATGACTCACAGCATCTACAACTTCTCCAAATGCCAAATCGTTGTCGGCAATTTGCGCTTCCGGTGTGGGCGAACCGAAACGCGTGCCGCTGGTATGGTCATCAGGCAGCCAAAGGATTGCCAGGTTCGGGAAATTGCCGGCGGCCTCATATTGCTTCAAAGATTGGATAAAACGCGACGCACGGAGCACGTCCGGCACGCGCAAGTTCCAGCCAATGGCGTTGCTACTGAGGCAGGACCCAAGAAATCCAATGTCCATTTCATTGGAATAGGCAATGGAATTTGAATGGTTCAAAAAGTCGCGGTAACAATCCAAAAAAGCCGGTTGCCGGCCGCCGGAAGGATTTTTCCAGCGGGCCGAAACGTGGCTAAACTCGCCAAAATCCACGACCGTTTTGTGGTGATTGATGGCGTCATTCCAAATAAAGCCGGCGGGGGAATAAATCAGGGCGTCGTCACCGCCGTAACTGCGCGGCCAGCCGGCGAAACCCCGTTCCATATAGTCGGTGGCGATGGCGGCGTCCGCCCACTCATGGCCGTCGGCGCTTAATATGCCGCAGCAATACATGTTGTCCAACAGGACAAAATCGCGAACAAATTGATGCTCATTTGGAGTCACGCGCTTGCCGAACTCGCAGAGGGTGGCATCGCCGTCGCCCTCCGCGACATCACCGAGGATTTGGTCATAAGTGCGATTTTCCTTGATGATGTAAATGACATGCTGGAATACGCTGGGCTCACCCGCGCGCTCGGGAACTGGTTGCGCCGGCCGTCCAGGACGAGAGGGCAGACGCGATTGCGCCAGCAACGGGTAGCGCAAGTCAGCCAGCGCTTTCCGGGACAAACTGGCCAACTCACGGCTTGACGGGACATGTACGAGGGACAGGGAGCCATAATACTGACGGCTCCTAAATTCGATTTGTCCGGCGGGCCCGACTCGGCCCGGCCCAATGCTCTTTATGTTCGCCACGTCGATACTATGCAACCGGGCATTGTATGCAATCGCACCCGGAAACCAACCAACCGGAATTAATCCCAACAGTTCTGAGCCAGGCGGGTCAAATTTGAATACAGCCACGGCGTTTTGCGTGCCGTTGCATACGAAAAGTGTCCTGCCGCGTTTATCAAAGGCCAGGGCATCAGGCTGCGCGCCAAACAAATCCGCTGGATTTCGCCGCGCGCAAATAGTCTCAACGATTTTATCTGTCTTCGTGTCAATGATACTCACCGTATCATCGCCTGCATTGGCGCAGGCGACGTATTTGCGATTGGGAGAAACAGCCAAGCTGCACGCATGGCGGCCCGTAACAATTTCAGCGGCTTCAGCAGGTCCTGGGGCGTCCAAATTAATGACCGAAACCGAGCCTTCGGCCGCGATGGAACGAGAATCCACACGAACACTGGTCCCCAGGCCGGCGGGACCGACCCGGCTGTTGGCTTTCGGACGACGGCCACCCCAATTGCTCACATATAGTTTATTCCGGCATATCACAACATCGTACGGCGCCACGCCAACGTCCCAAACCCGCCGGGCTTTGCCGCTTAGCGCATCCAATTCAGCGACGCGGTTGCCAAGATTGAGGGCCACAAAAAGATATTTGCCATCCGGCGAAACAGCCAGCCCGGCCGGTATTTCCTCCTTGCGCCCGGGCACATTCGCTAACGGCAATGGAAACGAAGACAGCGCGGAGATCTTGCGGCCTTTGTCCACGGTGAAAACCTTGATGTCGCCATTGACGTTGGAAAGGTAAATGCGCCTGCCATCGGGAGAAAAAACAAGCCCCGTAAAACTCAATTTGTCGTCTTTAAACGCGCTCAAAATGCTGGATGAAACGAGGGCCGACCCTCGCAACCGCCAGTCTGAGGGCAGCGGCACGTGTTGAAGCACGTTTCCGGTTTCAGGATCAATCGCAATCAGTTCGGATCGAATGCCCGAGGTGACAATCAGCCGAGCCTCTGGCGAGAGCGCCAGGGCATTGGGCCTGACGCCGCGAAGCTGCACTTGCGTACCGACGGGAGTGACCAGTTGATTCACGGGCGTGGCAAGGCCGCCGGGAATCCGTCCGACATTTTGCGTGGTGGCGTCAAAATCATCTGCCAGCAACCGTGGAAGCCAAAGCAAAGATATGAGCCCGATGCAGCGCCAATTACCCAATTTCATCGCCGCACAAAAATGGATAAGAAACTTCACGAATGCAAGTCACGTTCGTGTAAACTTTCACGGCGCCACGCGTGCTTCGGCAAAAGGCCGTGACATCTAAACGCCGAAGCTCGCGTTTTCTTTGGACCTGCATCCAAATGTCAGTCGGATTCGCCGTTCGCAGGAGAATTCTTAATCGAAACAATTTTATTATTCACCTCGGCTTGCGATGGGTGAAAGGGCATTGTCTCCGCTTGTTTGAGCGCTTCCGCCCCGGCGGAAGGCTTGTCCGCAGCCATCACAATCAAAGTCAGTCTTGCCGCGGCGGCGCGCTGGACGACAATTGTGAAAGAGCTTTTTGCCGGCGGGGCTGGCTTCCTCCCGAAGGAAGGCTTGAGAGCGCTCGTCGCGGAAGCAACCGGCCTTTCAAGTAATTCGTATCGGATTCCAATGACTCGATCCGCGACATCGGCAGGCAATGGCTTTGGGAAAGTAAAATAAGAGGCGAAGGGCTGTTGATGAAAGCCGACCTGCCCAAAATCTTTCGCGCCCTTATGCCTTTGTATGACGGTAAGCACGCGATTTTCCTTAATCGCCTTCATGAATGCCGGATTCTGTTTGGGCTCGGTCCAAAGAACAGCCGCTTGAGGCTTTCCTGATACGTGTACCAACCGCGAAAATCTAATTTCCTTGGACATACGGCTGACCTTTTCACAGGATTGGCCGCGAACACACCGTTTCAGCGTTTTCTGCGCGGCGCTCCTTCTTGGACGTTAGCGACCCTCCGGGCATCCAGAGTAACCGGCATAAGAACGAAAGAAATTAAAGCTGTATGCTTGCCAGTTTTAGGCGATTCAAATTCCTCAAATTTCGGCCCGATATCTCGCAATCTCCAGCAACTCCATTTGCATTCTGCACAATTCTATTTTGCGGATTGACGGAAAGAAACCGTTTCGGGAAGCTGATTGTTTATGGCAAAAATTCAAAGGGCGCTTATTTCCGTGTCCGATAAAATCGGTTTAGTGGCTTTTGCGCAAATTCTGGCGCAGAACGGGATCGAAATTCTTTCCACAGGCGGCACGGCCAAGATGTTACGCGAGGGCGGCGTGGCCGCCAAAGACATCAGCGAACACACGGGATTCCCGGAAATGCTGGATGGGCGAGTTAAAACATTGCATCCCAAAGTGCATGGCGGTCTGCTATTTGTTCGTGGGAATAAAAAGCAGGAAGAGGCCGCGCGCGAACACGGCATCGAACCGATTGATCTGGTGGTGGTGAACCTTTATCCATTTGAGCAAACGGTCGCCCGGTCCGGCGCCACGCTTCATGAGGCGATTGAAAACATTGATATTGGCGGCCCTTCCATGCTTCGAAGCGCGGCCAAAAACCATGACAGTGTCACCGTAGTGGTTGACCCGGCGGATTATCACGAGGTCGCAAGACAGGTGACGGAGCATGGAAACACCACTCTCGAGCTGCGGCGCAGGCTTGCGGCAAAGGTTTTCGCCCGCACAGCCGCTTATGACGGCGCGATTGCGGCGCACTTGGGCGCGGAGTTCAAATTGCAGACGTCCGAGCTTCCGAAATCGCTGTTGATTTCCGCGCCGCTTCAGCAGCCTTTGCGATACGGCGAAAATTCGCATCAAACCGCCGCGCTCTATGGCCGATTCAAAGAGTTTTATCAACAACTCCACGGCAAAGAACTGTCTTATAACAATATCCTGGACCTGACAGCCGCTGCTCATTTAATCGCCGAATTCCGGGACAGTCCTCCCACTTTGGCCATATTAAAACACACCAACCCGTGCGGCGTGGGACAGGGAAAAAACCTTTGCGAAGCCTGGGACAAAGCCTTTGCGACCGATAAACAAGCGCCCTTCGGCGGAATTATCGCCGTCAACAAGCCCATGGACGGCGCTTGCGCCGCTGCCATTTCTGACCTCTTCACAGAAGTCATCATCGCACCGGATTTCTCGAGCGAAGCTTTGGCAATTCTTCGGAACAAAAAGAATCTGCGGCTGATGCAAATGCTGAAATCACCGCGCCAAGACAGTGTATTCGAAGCACGAAGCGTGGGCGCCGATTCGTATCTGCTGCAGCAATCGGACGTTAAAATAGCCGGCCCGGAAGATTTGAAAATTGTAACCACGCGACGGCCCTCAGATGAGGAATTGCGCGCCATGCTTTTTGGGTGGCGCATCGTCAAGCATGTCAAGTCAAACGCCATTGTATATGCCGGCCCCGACCGGACCCTGGGCGTGGGCGCCGGCCAAATGAGCCGCGTGGATGCGAGCCGCATAGCCGTGTGGAAGGCGCGGGAGGCAAATCTGGCCCTGCCAGGCAGCGCGGTTTGCAGCGATGCTTTCTTTCCATTTCCTGACGGTCTCCTTGCTGCGGCGGACGCCGGAGCAACAGCCGCGATTCAACCTGGAGGTTCGGTGAAAGATGCCGATGTCATCGCCGCCGCCAATCAGCGCGGAATGACGATGGCATTCACGGGGACGCGCCATTTCAGGCACTGATTGGCGGCATGGCCAATGCCCGCACAATCCATCGCCAAGCGAGAATCCGAAAATCAAAAAATCATTTCAGCGTCACGCAAAGCAAAACAAGTTCCGAGACAGCGACCAGAAGCAGCAGCGCCCAAACACAATACTCACGCGGCCGAAGGCCGCGCTGCGTGGCCGGCGCAATCCAAAATTGGACTTTCGCCGAACCAAGGGTGATAATGTCGCCGTTGCGAAGAATCGCCTCCCCGGCAGGCTTGTTGTTGATGGCGGCGATGGCCTCGGGCGCGGCTGCCAATCGGAATCCTTCCATTCTCCGAAATTCCAGGACAATGTGCC
>JBOHXA010000392.1:0-1685 GCA_050737335.1 Limisphaerales bacterium
GGCATTGAACGAGCATGAACCGTTGCGCGCCGGTGAGGCCGACGATCACCGCGGAGCCGATCAGGTATAATCCGGCGGCGCTGCGAGGGTCAGTTTTTGCCAGGGAACGGACTCCATGGTAGAAGACTCTCAAGGACAGATAAATACCGACGCCCCAGGACAACCAAAGGGGGATTTGCCGGATGCCAGTCAGGGCCTGGCAAAGGAACAATGGTCCCAAGGAATACATCACCAGCACCAAAGCCTGGGAAAAATTGTAGCGGGCATAAAAGGGTTCCCGCAGCAGCCAAATGACATGGGAAGTGGCGATGACAATCACACAGGTCAGCACTGATCGCGCCGTTTCAAAGACCAGGACCTGGTCCAAGCTAAAATGAATGAGCCCGAGCGAACCGACGGTCCACTCGCGCCAATGCGTCAGCGTGAATCCTTCGGCCAGCGCGGCCAGAAACAGCACCGGCAAGAAATAGGACGCAAAGACAAGTCCCAGACCTTTCCTTTCCCTTGCCACTCGATCCCAAACCGTTGCCGGGTCCCAAACCAAAGATAACGCCCGAATCATCGGCGGGACGGATACCAGATAAGTCGTTTGCGCGCAAGAGTTTTGCCGTGCCAATAGCCGGAAGAAGCTTCGGCTGGGAGGGACGGCGATTCGCGCGCAGATCCTGAATAAACTAAAAACGCTGAAAAACTGAAAGAGGAAATGAGTTTGAGACTCCTGACGTCGTTTCCGACGAACAGATATCCGTAGGAGGTGACGAGACTCTAAAACCGAACCACGACAGATGCGCAAAGCACCTGGAAAGCGGCCTATCGGTTCATTGAAGGTCAGGCGTGCGGTGGAAATCTGCGTGATCGGTTGGGCGTGTCGTGGGAAATTAATTTGGGCAGAGCGGCAGCTCTGCCCTACCCGAAATGAATCGGATCCTGGCGTCGCGGGGAATTCCTGACCTTACAAATCGCCAATAGGCTTATGCCTGGGCACCAGGGCCTTCATAATGACCCAGGCCACGAGGTAGCTGAGCGCGCAGACGATGAACATGATGAGGTAGGCGGTCTCGGGAACGCTTCTAAAGTGGTCGGTCAATCTCCCGGCGATTTTTTGAATGATGACGCCGCCTGCGCCGCCGGCGGCGGTGCCGATGCCGACAACGCTGGCCACGGCTTTCTTTGGGAACATATCGGAGACGGTGGTGAACAAGTTGGCGGACCAGGCCTGGTGGGCGGTGGCGCCGATGCAAATCATGGCCACGGCCAACGCGGCCGCGGCATGGCCAAAACGATTGGTGTCGCCAAAGTATTGTGTCAGCAATACCGCCAGCGGGCAGACGGCGATGATCAGCATCGTGGTCATGCGGGCATTATAGACGCTCAGGCCGCGTTTGATGAGCGTCATGGGAATGCTTCCGCCATAAATGCTGCCCAAAATGGAAATGCCATAAACGAGAAAGGTGGGCATCATGATCTGGCGGTCGGTCATGCCAAACTGCTTGTGCAAATAATCGGGCAGCCAGAACAGATAAAACCACCAAATGCCGTCGGTCATAAATTTGCCCGCAATAAAAGACCACAACTGCCGGTATTTAAACAGGCGCGGCCATGAAGTCCTGGCCGCCTTGTCTCCGGTCAGGGCGTCCTTTGGGGTTTCATCGTCTATGTGAATGTAATTGTATTCAGCTTTGGAC
>JBOHXA010000393.1:0-1428 GCA_050737335.1 Limisphaerales bacterium
CCATTGCCCCAGCGCAACGCCGTTTCGACGGAATCGCCAAGGCGGACGCGGATTTTATCGTCAATCACCAGGCGATCCACGACGGCTTCGATATTATGAAACTTCTTCTTATCGAGTTTCACCGGGCGATTGGTGTCGCCCAACTCGACAAACTGGCCGTCGGCGCGCGCGCGCACGAATCCTTCGCGGGCGAGGCGTTCGAGAACGTCGCGAAATTCGCCCTTTTGCCGTCGCACGACCGGCGCCAGCAGCATAACCTTGGTTTTGGGCGCCAAAGCGAGGATTTTGTCCACAATATCGCTGGCGCTCTGCGGCACGATGGGGACGCCCGTTTCCGGACAATGCGCCTGCCCGATGTGGGCATAGAGCAGGCGCAGGTAATCGTAGATTTCCGTGGTCGTGGCGATAATCGAGCGCGGGCTGCTGCCCGAACTGCGTTGTTCGATGGCAATCGCCGGCGAAAGGCCTTCGATAAAATCCACGTCGGGTTTCTGCAATTGGTCCAGGAACTGCCGCGCATAGGCCGAGAGGCTTTCCACGTATTTGCGCTGGCCTTCGGCGTAAATCGTGTCGAACGCGAGCGAGGATTTTCCGCTGCCGCTCAGGCCGGTGATGACCACCAGTTTGTCGCGGGGGATTTGAAGCGTGAGATTTTTGAGATTGTGCTCTCGCGCGCCGCCAATACGAATCAGTTCTTTGCTCACAGACCAAAAATTTTTCGACTAAGACAAACCCCTATATTACTCGAAACCGTCCGGAACGCAAAGGGATGCATCGAAAAGTTTTAAGATTTCGGCAAAGAGACCGATGCCCGGAGGAAATTTTGCCTTTGGCTCTTTTAAGAAAAGGCTTGCGCAGTTTCAGCCGACGGCGTAAAAGGCGGTAGTTCTTTACCAGAGCCAGAACGCTTCTGGCATAGAGTCTTTGCGTTGTGCGAGGACTCGAATCTCTTCGAAACACGTCCAAAAAGTCCTGTCGGTTGTCAGCAAGACACCTCAACGCGCGCCAGGTCGCGCGTCCCGGTGTGCTTTGCTGACCGGCCGCTTGGACGTGGCCTCGAAGAGGAGTGCGCCGGGCGCGCTTTCTCTTTCAGGCACTGACAAGGGGATTCGAGTCCGGGCAAAATGCTCGGACTTGAAACTGAAAAGTAAACCACGGTGATTCTATGAAAACTATAAGGCAGGCAATTGTCGGGGCAGTTGTGTTGTTGTTAACTTCTGCCATTCACTCCTTCGCCATTGAAGGTCTTCAACTGTCGGTTCAGTCGTCCAACGTCGTGCTGTCCTGGCCGAGCGTCACGAACGAAACCTACATTGTTCAGCACATCGGAAGGTTGCAGCCAACGGACACGTGGCTGACTCTTACGGATGGTTTTCCCGCGGCGTTGAACGCAAACACAACGGTTTTTATTGAAACAAACGGCGTCGA
>JBOHXA010000394.1:0-17029 GCA_050737335.1 Limisphaerales bacterium
TTTCAATGCCATCACGTTTCAAGTCGCTATCCGGCGCGACATCGGAAACCGTGCCGGGCGGATTTTGATACCAACCCGGATCGGCGTTGTCGGCTGGCACTGCGTCGCGCACTTTGACAATGGTGAACATGCCGCCCATCGTGATGTAACCGAATTGTCCCTCTCCACCGACCATCGGAATGCTGTTGGGCGGATTTGGCATTCCCATTTCGGCCATGTCGCCCATGCCGTTCGCGCCCATCGGCATGAAACCGGGCACAAGTTTGTTCATCTCCTTGCCCAAACCTTTCGTATCCATGCCGATGACGTTGCCGGATTGATGACCCATCTGGTTCATCACATGATGGCTCATGTGACAGTGCATCGCCCAATCGCCCGGCGCGTCGGCGATGAATTCCACCGTGCGCGTTTGCCCGACCGCGACCAGCACCGTTGTTTCCGGCCAGCGCGCGGATTCGGAAATTTCCCCGCCATCCGTGGCAACGACGTGAAACCGATGCCCGTGCAGATGAATCGGGTGGTGATCCATTGCACTCAAATTTCCGAAACGGATTCGCACGCGACTATTCTTTTTGACGACCAACGGGGCCGTGCCGGGGAAGCAGCGCGCGTTCATCGTGAGAATGTTAAAATCGGTCATCTCGTTCGGATTGGGACGACGCGCTCCGACATCAATGCTCCACTCGCTCAACATAATCGCGAAATCATGGTCAACTTGTGATTTTGGTTCGCGCGGATGAATGATGAACAGCCCCATGATGCCCATGCCGAGTTGCGTCATTTCATCGTGATGCGGGTGATACATAAACGTGCCGTGCTGCCGCAGTGTGAATTCGTATTTGAAAGTCTCGCCGGACGGGATGGCCTTCTGCGTCAAGCCGCCCACGCCGTTGAACGCGGCTTTCGGATTGGTGCTGGCGCAACCGGCCGCCATCAGCGGCAGCGCGGCAGTCAAAATCATTTTGGTTTTTATAGTCATCAGTCGTTTTTGTTTGGTGAATGAATAAAGTTTTTCCGTGACGAACATCGGCACGTGGGCGGTTTCGATTCGACCCCGGCCGGCTGGTTTTGAAGTGACCGGTGACACGGAAAGAAAAACGATACAACATGGACCCGTGACCGCTTCGTCCGATATTTTCACCAGACCCTGAGTTTGCCGTGAAATGGCCGTTCGAATGGACCCGGGGCCGGATCAAACTCATTTCTGCCGTAGCCGAAATAGTCCGTGGAAATATAAATCGGCTCACCGTTGGGCTGCTCAAACGGAAGGTCGGGGATAATGGCTTTGCCCAGCAGCCGGCTGGTCACCACGTTGCGCGTTCGTCGGGTCATCCACGCTTTGTTGAATTTCATCCGGAGGTAGTAATGGCCGTGCTTGCGCGCGAGCTTGAATGGAGGGACAAAATCCATTTCGACAAACCAATTCCTTCCCACGCACGGATTTCTTTCCCATCGTGAGGGTTTGGCGCCATCGAGAAATACATTGCCGTCCATCCACACGGGCAATTTGGTATTGTTCAATTTGGTCATGTCAGGGCGTTGAACGAAGAGATTGTTGTAGAATCTGAGGTCGCCGTCCGGGTTATTGTGCAATCTCATCCGTTGGGTGGAATGAGCCATGAAAAACGGCGTCTGGCGGCCATCGAATGGAGTGACCCTAAACGCGCCGGCAACAAGATTGTGGACAAAAGCGCCTCCCTGGGAGTTAAGACTCAACGAGTTGCTCGAAAGGAAAATATTGTTGTCCACGAGGAATGGACCATGGTCCACCTCGAAGAAGATGTCCGAGCGATTGTCATGAAACAGATTGCCACTGACACGAGTCCCCTGCGCCATCCAATCCAGCCAGATTCCCAGGCACGTTCGATAAATATGATTGCGGGCGATGGTGACATCAATGGCGCCATGAAGCTTGATGCCCGCCATTTCGGCGCCGGAAAACCAATTCATCACGTGGATGTCGTGAATGTCATTGTTCGAAATAGAGCTGAAGGCGCCACCCAAGCTTCCGACGATGCCGCCCTGCTCGCAGTGCGAAATGTCATTGTCACGAACGATGTGATGCCCAATCGTGGCCGTGTTCCATCCGTTTGTGAGCGCGCGCCGGATCGTGCCGACGTAGCCGAGGGCTGATCCGGCGCGGTTGTCCCATTGATCGCCATATTTGCCGAGCGTGACACCGGCGCACATGGAGTAACGGATAATGTTACTCTCGATGATCCAGCCTTTGCTCCAATGTGTGCCGATCAAGCCAATCTGTTCGGCTGTGGGTGGCGACCAAGGGGTGGCCGCGTCCTGCAACGTGAAACCACGCACCGTTATATAATTGACGCCGGTTTTCCGTGGATAAAAAACTGACTGCCGCGCGTTTATTTCAACCTGGCCCCGGTTTGGATTGGCGCTTTTGAATTGCGCCCAAATGGTTGTCTTTTGATCACCGACCCTGGCAAACCAGAGCGCCCGGCCGCGCGTTGGCTTGAACAGGTCATCCAGCGAGGCGGCTTCCGTGAGCCAATCCCCGTTGAAATAAACGGCGCCAGTGTGATGGATGCGATGCAGCGAATTGAACCAATCTCCGTGAATGACGTTCGTATAAGGATTGAAATCGCCAAAAAAAGAGTTGGGCAATATCGCTTTCCAAACATCAGCCTGGACCCTGGCCCAGTTTGTCACGATCTGCGAGCCGGTTATGATGACTTTCTCTCCGGGCGCAGCCCGGTAAATGATTCGTTTCGAATCAGACGAACCGCCGCGGGAAGGGCTGACCCGTTCGCGATAAACGCCCGCGCCAACCGTGATAATATCGCATGGCCGGGCCACATCCGCGGCGCGTTGGATGGTGCGGAAGGGCATGGGTTTGGTTCCGGGATTGTCGTCGTTGCCGGAAACGGCGACATAAAGACTCGCGGCCCGCGCCCCCAGAGCCAAAGCGGCCAGGGCCATAGTAAAGGTGGCGAACGTTCTTAAAATTGCTGGTTTTGTCATTGCACGCTGGTCTTGCGCCTAATTTAAGTGGATGGACTGGCGCCGTCTATGACGATTTGACTGGCAACCATTTTTGAGATATTGCATGCCTGCTTATGCTGATGAAGACGAGTTATTGGAGAACGCTGCCGGCCTGGGGACGCAAACTGGCACTCTGGATTTTGGGGATTTTGCTTTTTTACGCCATAGTTGGCTTTTTCATATTGCCTCCGATTATTCGCGCCGTGGCCGTCAAGCGCCTGTCCGAAGCCCTGGAGCGCAAGGTAACCATTCAGAAGGTGGAAGTGAATCCATTCGTTCCTTCTCTCAGCATCCGCCGCCTGATGGTCCTGGGCAAAGACGGTCAACCGTTCATTTCATGGGATAATCTCTATATCAACTTTGAAGTATCCTCCGTCTTTCGCAAGGCCTGGACGTTCAGAAAAATCGTTGTGAGCAGTCCTTATGCGCGCGCGCAGATGAACAAGGACTACACCTGCAATTTTTCAGATCTGGTCAAAAAATATTCCACAACGCCCTCCGCCAAGACCGCGAAAAAAGAGACGAAACCCCTCCTGGTGCGCGTCAAACACCTGCAGGTATCCGACGCGCGGCTTTCGGTCGCCGATTATACGGTGCGGACGCCCTTCAAACGCGTCATTGGCCCGGTCTATGTGACAATAAGCAATTTCTGCACTGAAGCCGATTCCGACGGCGCTGGCTGGCTCTTTGGCAGGACTGATGCCAACGAATACTTTGCATGGCGCGGAAACTTTTGTCTCACGCCTTTGCGCTCGGCCGGCAATGCGATCATTTTTGACGTGACCATGAATAAGTTCAAGCCGTTGTATCAGGACATCCTGAACTTTGAGATTCGAAGCGGCCAATCCGGATTTTGCGCGAATTACCGTTTTGAATGGAGCCCGTCGAACCACATCGTTGCCGTCACCAATGCCGCGTTTGGCATGTCGCATTTCAGGATTGGCCAACTAGGCGATACAAACGACGTCCTTGACCTGGCCCATTTCGCTGAAACGGGCGTCAGCGGGAACCTGGAGGCGCATCATGGCGAAATCGGTCTCATCAAGTTTTCCGAAGGCGACGTCTTTTTGAGGCGCGGAACCAATAAGTCAGTAAATCTGATACAAATCGCAAAACCCAAGGTAAAGAAGCCCGCTGCACCTGGCGGCATCCTTGTGCTTTTAAACGCCATTACAAACGCCGTTGCCACGCTCATTAATACCACAAACAATTGGACAGGCGTCATCCACGAGATTGATTTCACCAATTGCGGCGCGCATCTGCTGGACCTGGCGTATGCCCGACCGGCGACGCTCGATCTGGACAACATTGACGTTGACGTCAAAAATGTGTCCAACGTACCCAACACCAATATCACGGCAGGCGTTTCCATGGACTGGAACAAAAACGGCCAAATCATTGTGGACGCCACAGCGTTGCTTTCACCTCCGACCGTTGACGCGCGCCTTGCGCTGAAGGACCTGGATTTAAGCACTTTGGCACCGTATATCGAGCCCGATGTCAACATGCTCATACCCAGAGCCAGTTTCGGCCTGGAAGGCGAGGTCCATCTGCGCACTACCGCGCATAAATTGCCCGAAGTCAGGTTTCACGGAGACACATGGCTGGATGACTTTCAGGCGGTTGACGGCGTGAGAGGCGACGATTTTTTGAAGTGGGACGAAATTCGGGTGTCAGGAATTGACGCGAACGCGAACCCGCTGTCCGCGTCCATCCGCGAGATACTGGCCAAGAATGTCTCGGCGCATCTGATTGTTGAAACAAACCGCGCAATTAACCTTGTGGAGGCGTTGCGCCCGGCCATTACAAATTCAGCCGGCACAACCCGCGGCACCGACCGAGCTAAAACGGCATCCACAACCAACGCCATACCGCCGGTTTCAATTGCCACCATCGCGATAACCAACGCGCAAATCCGGTTTACCGACCGGTCCGTGAGACCCAACGTCCGTATGGACATTCAAGATGCGGGCGGGACCATTACAGGAATTTCCTCAACCGGGCCTCAGCAAGCCGAGGTGGACCTGCGCGCGCTTGTGGACGGCGCCAGCCCTGCGGACATCACCGGCCGCGTCAATCCCTTCAGCGGCACTCTCACCAATCAGATCAGCATACTTCTGACGAACATGGACCTCGTACCTGCCAGCCCCTATTCCGGCAAATACGCGGGTTACCGAATCGCCCGGGGAGCGCTGAGCGTCGGCCTTCAATACAATGTGGCCGGGCGAAAGTTACAATCGGAAAACGTTATTACGCTTAACCAATTCACCTTTGGAGACAAGGTGGACAGCCCGGAGGCGACGAAACTTCCCGTGCGACTGGCAATTGACATTCTGAAAGATCGCCAGGGCAAAATTGTCCTGAACGTGCCCATAGATGGCAACCTGGCGGACCCGAAGTTCCATATCGGCAGTGTGGTGGAACGAGCCTTGGAAAATATTCTGGTTAAAGTTGCCACTTCGCCATTTTCACTTTTGTCGGCGGCCTTTGGCGGAAGCAGCGGTGCGGACCTGAGCTATGAAGACTTTTCACCCGCCAGCGCCCAACTCACCGATGCCACCCGGAAAAGCCTCAACGTCCTGATAAAGGCACTCTACAACCGGCCTGGCCTGCAACTGCAAATTTCCGGGAGCGTGGACCCGATGAACGACCGCCATGCATTGCAGCGCGTTGCGTTTGAGAAGGAACTTCGGACGCATGTGTGGCGCTTGCTCCGCGCATCCCAAAAGGAACTGATCACCCCGGATCAGGTGGTTATCACGCCCCGAGAGCGAGCACATTGGGTGACCAAGCTTTACGACGAATCCCTGGCCAGCCGCCAAATTACACCCGCGATGATCGCGGCAAGCACAAATCTGACGGCTATCGCCAACCAAATACAATCGCCGGAGGACGCGGTCCCCAAAGAATCGCAATTTTTGGTAAAGCCCAACGGACCGGAACCGGAACCGGAACAGTCCGCGACAAATTCCTCATTATCGCGACAAAAGCTGGCGCCCCCGGTGAACCCCAGGGAAGCATTATTGACGGCCATCATTCCTGTTCCGGAAAGCCAATTGGAAACCCTTGCGCTCAACCGTGCAAAAGCCGTTCGAAGCTACATCGTAAACAGCGGCCACGTGGATGCCAGCCGGCTTTTCCTTGCCCAGAATCCGGGAGGAACATTGCGCCAGGACGGGAGTCGCGTTCATCTGCAGCTTGAATGAGCGAAGCGCCGAAACGCGCGAAAGACCCTGAATCGGTTGCAGCCCTGATTGGTTTTGCCGGATTTCTCCGGTCATCCCCGCGCGGGGGATGACCGGGCGCAACGGAGATCATTACTTCTTCTCGTCCAGGGCTAAAATCTCAAAATTGACCGCTCTTTCCCAGATGCTGTGCTCGTCCTGCGCGTGGAGTGACAGCGGTTTCTGGTTCTGCGATTCCATGTCGAACCAATGTTCCCAAAAGCAGCCGTCAGACAATGACGCGCCCGAGTGGGCGCGGTGCGCTTCAATTTCTGATAGACGTGTCGATTTTGCCATATCTCAGTTTTTAATAAATTCAAAAACGGAAGGCTAAGTTGGTCTTTTTTTCCCGTCGCAGTATCCCGCGATTTCCCGAAAGACGCTTGCCTTCCGGGTCTTACTTTAGCGTTCTACATGCCAGCGTTTTGAAAAGGAGAGAATCGCTGGATTGCTTAAGGAATTTTATGATGCGCGCGCGGACGGGCGCCTAAAGAACGCAATTTGCAAAGTTCGTCCGGAAGCTATAAATGCGTTTTGCAAAATGCTCATCGCAAAATCATCGGAGCCTGAACGCGATTGAAATGGAGGGGATCAGACGGGCATGGAGAGTACCCGGGCAGGCCCGAGGCGGTCCCGCCGACTTTGAGAGCCTTGATAATCTTCAACGATTTCAATGCTAAAGCGAGGCCATGTCTATGACAAAGCGGTATTTAACATCGCTTTTGAGGAGACGCTCGTAGGCTTCATTGATCTGTTGAATGGAGATAATTTCGACGTCCGATTCGATGCCATGTGTGCCGCAAAAATCCAGCATTTCCTGGGTTTCCCGAATGCCGCCGATCATCGAACCGGTAAACGTCCGCCGTTTAAGAAGATTAAAAACCCCCACTTCCAGAGGCTGCGCCGGAACCCCAACCTGGGTCAAAATGCCGTCGCGTTTCAACAGTTGGAAATAAGCGTTGACGTCATGTTTGGCCGCAACCGTATCCAGAATGAAATGAAAGCTGTCAGCCTGCTTCTTCATTTCACTTTCATCTTTTGAAATGACCACCTCGTGGGCTCCCAAGCGCAGGGCGTCCTGGGCTTTGCCCGGAGAAGTGGTAAAGACGACGACATGCGCGCCAAAAGCCCGGGCCAGCTTGACGCCCATATGGCCAAGCCCGCCCAGACCGACGATCCCCACCCTTTGCCCCTTGCCCACCTTATGAAAGCGAAGCGGCGAGTACGTGGTGATGCCCGCGCATAACAGTGGCGCGGCGCCGGCCAAATCGAGATTCCGCGGCACGCGCAAGACAAAATCCTCGTCCACCACAACGCTCCCGGAATAACCGCCGTACGTCATGCCCCCACTCTTTTTGTCCTGGGAATTATAGGTGTAGGTCGGCCCGCGTTCGCAGTATTGTTCGAGGGCCTCCCTGCAACTGTCACACTCGCGACATGAGTCCACCATGCAGCCAACGGCCGCGATATCGCCTTCCTTGAACTTTTTGACAGCCTTGCCGGCACGCGTCACGCGCCCGACGATTTCATGGCCCGGCACGCATGGGTAAATCGTTCCGCCCCACTCGTTTCGCGCGAAATGCAGGTCTGTGTGGCACACACCGCAATAAAGGATTTTGATTTCCACGTCGCGCGCGCCTGGCTCGCGGCGTTGAACGGTAAATGGACCGAGCGGTGAGGTTTGGTTCTGCGCGGCAAAAGCTTTGGCTCCTTGCATGAAATAATACTTAGCACAACAGGCAAAGAGAGCAAGCAGGCGGCGAATCTAAAAAATTGACCTTCTATCTTAATCTGGTTGATTCCAAAGCCCCTGCAGCAATCCCCAGCAAAATTGGTCCTCCTTCCAGCCGATGGCGGCTTTAATGACGGCGCTTACATCGCCACTATAAAGCTTTGGAGGCTGCAGGTAATGTGGGCTTAAAAGGCGGATGTAGCTGTTGACGGAATAAATTCCCTCAGCGCCATGACAAGTGATACAATCGTGTAGCACGGTGGGCCCGTGCCCGGGCCGTAGCTCTGCCGGAGCTCCTTCAAAACCGTCATAACCCATTGAATCGAACAGCAGGAAATCCGTTTCCCTGCTGCCAACCGTTCCAAGCGAAGCATTCCGACTTCGACTCATTCGAAATTCAAAGAATTGTTGCGGCGGCTTGATAATGACACGAGACGACCAATCTCTCTGCCTCAGCTATGGCCAAATAGCGTCTCATCTGAATGCTCTGAACAATTGGGGTGCGAACGATATCTCCATTGGTGTCAATCATGCGCCAAAGCCGTACACCTGACACGCCAGGCGCCAAAGGACCGGACCTTACACCGCAAACCTCACACCGTCAGGATTTCCTTTTCCTTCCCTGCAAGCTGGGCGTCAATTTTGGCGATATATTGGTCAGTGAGCTTTTGGATTTCTTTTTCCGCCCCTTCAATTTCTTCCTCGCCCACGCCACCGGACGATTTGGCTTTTTTCAGGAGCTCGATGGCGTCGCGGCGGACGTGGCGGATGGCGACGCGTCCATTCTCAGCCATTCCCCTGACGATTTTTACAAATTCCTGGCGGCGTTCCTGGCTCAGTTCGGGAAAGGCGATTCGGATGAGTCTTCCCTGGACGGTCGGCATGAGGCCCAGGTTCGATTTTTGGATGGCCTTTTCGATGGGATGCAAAGACGCGGCATCCCATGGCTGGATCACCAGTTGGCGCGGTTCGGGCGTAGTGATGCCGGCCAATTCACGCACGCGCATTTGCGAGCCATAGACCTCCACCATCACGTTTTCGACGAGTAAGGGCGATGCCTTGCCGGTGCGCACCCCGGCAAATTCGTTCGTCACGACTTGCTCGGTCTTGATCATTTTATCTTCGGCCTCCAGCAAAATTTCGTCAGTTGACATAGTTTCGGCAAATTAACAACGAACCGCGCGCGGGTCGAATGAAAATTACAACCGCGGGCGTCTCACGGCGCATTCGGCCGATTGCCATCGGATTCGTGCTGGGAAACCGAAATCATAGGTGCCCTGCCGTATCTTATGCCAAAGCAGGAGCGGCGCTATCAAACACCGGCGCTATCAAACACCGTTCATCAACCGCCGTTCGGCTTGCTCGTTGGTCAATTGTTCCTTTGCGCGCAGCGCCGCCACGCCCACCACCGGCGGGCAAGCGCGGTCCGATTTCATCCTCGGTTCGACGTATTCAATCACTTCGAACAGCAATTGATTGGCCGGCCCGTAATCGAGGCCGGTGAGTTTGGAAATATAACGGGTCGAGCGGTCAATTAATTTCAAATTGCTCGGCACCAGCCAGATCATGGTGTTGCCCATCACGCGCCCCAGCCGAACCATCGTGCAGGTGGATAGCGCGTTCATCACCAGCTTCACCCCGACGCGCGCGACACCGTCCAAAAGCAGGCCGGACTGCGGCAACGGCACAAAAACGGACTTCGTGCCGGCCGGCAAACCATTCAACGCGGATACGCCAAAATAAATGCACGCTGTCCTTGCGCCCGCCTTTTGCGCCGCCTCAAGTTGAACCCGAAAGAATCCATCCTGCGCCGCAAGGCCGCGCTTATCCGGTTCGCCCATCACGGCCACGGCGCAATCGCCATTTTTGAGTTCGCGATAGCGCAATCCATCCAGGCCGATTTTGAAACGCATTAATTCGGCGCGGCTGATCTTCCGCACCGTTTCCATCGTGCGCGCGAACTTGTCTTCGCCAGCCAGTTGGCGCACGCCCTCTTCCCGCCACTCCACGCAGCGGGGCGCGCGCTTCAAAATAGACTCCCAGGCGCGGGGCGATTCAGCCTCCGGCAGGAACAAAAACGCCCACGATTCAGAAGCCGTCGCGTCGTCAAACTTGCGAAACGGCGGCGTACAATAGGTGGGCGACCGCTCGGTCGTGTCCGTCAGCACATCAATGCCAAAACGATCGGCGAAATAATTATTCTTGTGTCCGCCGCGGTAGGTGGATGCTTCCATCGCCACGATATCCGCCAGGGCATTGAGCAGCCCGGGGGACGTCAACGCGGCATAGGCCCGCTCCAGACCGGACAAAAATTCGCGGGGCGCATCAGCCGCGTCCGCCCTGCCCTTCATTTCGCGCGCCGCCATTTCCAAAACCGTCAGCATGACGCAAAGCTCAATGGACGTGGCCTGCATTCGGGTCGAACCGGTAATGGACATGGGACCGGTCGTCAAATTGATTTTTTCGATGCGCGGCTCGTCAATCACCTCGCGGCTGCGCTGGACGTGCTCGCGCAGAATGTCGTCGGGATTGTTATAGACAAAGAAGACCTTAGCGCCAACCTCAACGCCCTGCCACGCCGTTCCAATCACAAAGGACGTCTCGCCGCCTTCAGTGATTGCAAAAACGACGTCTTTGGACGACACACCCAGGTCGGCAATTTGACGCTTTCCGAAGGCCGTAAAATCTTCAAACCCTTCGACGGATTTAATCAGGGCATAATCGCCCCCGGCCATGACGCTGAACGTGCGGTTTTCCATGTCCGCGGGGACGGCACGCGCCTCGCCCGCATCAGGACGCTCCTTCGCGTCGGTGTCATTGGCAAGCTCACCCGTTCTTCTCCAGAAATCGCGCCAGACCGAATCCAGCAAAATGCTCAAGCGGCCCGTGGAACCGCAGCCGGTAAAAAAAATCCGGCCGCCATTTTTCAACGCATCCACCAGCGCGTGCTTGATGTCTTCCGCCTTTCCGGATGCGACGAACTCTCGAAATTTCCGGATGACGTCCCCGTCCGCCTCGAAAAGCAGATTCAACGCCGCCGCGATGTCTTGCGCCGCGACATCGCTCAATTTGGCCGTGACAGGATGGGATGATTCGGTGACCAGCGCGCCCAGTTTGAATTGGCCGCCGATTTTTAAGAAATCGTCGGAACGCTGCTGCGACGTTACACTCATTATATTGTTAAATTGAATAAACAAACATTTTGTTTGAGGTTATGATTTAGGTGACGGGTCCTTTCGTCAAATACTGTTTTGCGGGGCATTGATGCGCGCACAACAAATCGCGCAGGGGAACAACGCCTGGCAGCCTCGAGCCGTCAGCGACGATGGCCGTGCCCACGGTTGGCTGTTGGGCCGGGCAATGAGCGAGTCCGCACGTTCGTCCCCCGAACGAATTAGAGCGGACTCATGTGCGCTGCCATGGGATCCAAAGCCGGTGACCCAAAAGGGCCATCCCAAGCGTCTCGATTTTAGGATTGCCGTAAAGGCCGAGCCATGCCTAAGCTGTGCGTCTGGTTTCAATTTTCGGCAGTAATTTTTTAACAGTAAAATGGACACGAAAGCGACGAGCGCGGATCCCGAATATGACTGGGCCAGGTATCTGCATTGCATGGAAGGGACGCCCGAAGCGGACTCGCTTCCAGCCTCCAAGCCCGCGCCCGTTTCCCCCATCCCCGGTCTGCTCCTTTGCCTGGGCCTGACCCTCATTGCGTATTGGGTGGCGGCATTGCCGCTTTGGCCGTTTCGGATTGATGGCCGTCATCCCATTGAGCCGGTCACGATCGTGATTGTTTTGGGCATGATCGCCGGGAACTGTTTTCCGCTGGGAAAACAGTTTCAGCCCGGCATCAGATTTTCTGTCAGAAGACTCCTCACCTGGGGCATTGTTTTACTCGGCGCGCGCCTGCAATTCCGGGAAATATTGAATTTGGGCGCGGTGGGCGTCGGGATGAGCCTGTTTGAAGTTCTTTTGGCGCTGGCGCTCATGTTGCTGCTCACGCGATGGTTCAAGCTTTCGGGCAAGTTGGGGACCCTGCTGGGCATTGGCACCGCCATTTGCGGAGGCACGGCTGTGATTGCAGCCGCCCCGGTCATCGAAGCGGAGGAGGCGGACGTTGTATTCGCCGTGGCCACAGTGACCGTCCTGGGTCTGATCGCCATGTTTTTGTTGCCTGTTTTAGGCCATTTACTGGCCCTTTCCGACAAGGCCTTTGGAATCTGGGCCGGCCTGACCATTCATCAGCTGCCTCAAGTTGTCGCCGCGGGCTTTACCTACAGCCCCGAGGCTGAGACGCATGCCATTATCATCAAACTCGCGCGTATCTGCCTCCTGGCCCCGCTCGTTTTCATCATCGGCCTCGTTTACGCCCGGCATAAAGCCAAAAAGCATCAGGCCGTCCGCCAGGGAAGGATCAATTACTGGTCCATGTTCCCCAAATTTATCTTCGGTTTCCTGGCATTGGCATTCCTGCGCGCCGAAGGCTGGCTGCCCGATATTACAGTCCATTTTCCCGGGCGACTCGCCACGGTCGGAACGCTCGACAAGCAATATAGCCTTCCGGTCATCGCGCAATCCTGCTCGGCCTTTGCCATCGCCATGAGCATGGCGGCGGTGGGTCTTGAAACCAGGTTTAAATCCATGAAACAGACTGGCTTGCGCCCTTTTCTCGCCGCTGCCATCAGCGCTTTGGTCATTACGGTGGTTACTTTAGGATTGATTAAGCTGCTCAGAACCGAATAGCATTCTTTAAAACTATTTTTGAATGAAAAATAAATCCTCACCCTCCAAAAATCACAATACATCCATGATCGAATTCTTAATGCACGAAGACAAAGACAACGTCGGCGTGGCCGTCGTTGATATCAAGGCCGGGACAAATGTTTCCGGGCGCTCGCTTCACGGAAAAAGCAAACCCAGGGTCAAGGTTCTGATGGACATTCCTCTGGGCCATAAACTCGCTCTCCAGGACTTCAAGCCTGGCGACACCGTCGTCAAATATGGCGAAGATATCGGCAAAGTGGTGGCCGCGATTAAAAAGGGCGCGCACGTTCACGTTCACAATGTCAAAACCAAGCGCTGGTAAACAAATTTTATGAAAATACCCACATTCAAAGGTTATCGTCGGGAAAACGGGCGCGTCGGCATCCGCAATCATGTCGTCATATTGCCCGTGGATGACATTTCCAACGCCGCATGTGAAGCGGTCGCCAACAATATCAAGGGCGTCATGGCCCTGCCTCACGCCTACGGGCGTTTGCAATTCGGCGAGGACCTGGAACTATTCTTTCGCACCATGATTGGAACTGGCGCAAATCCAAACGTCGCCGCCTGCGTGGTCATCGGCATCGAACCGGGCTGGACACAACGCATCGTGGACGGCATCGCCAAGACAGGAAAACCCGTTGCGGGTTTTTCCATTGAGCGCCATGGAGACATTCAAACGATCGCCAGCGCCTCGCGCAAAGCCAAAGAATTTTTGCAGGGCGCAAGTGAACTGACGCGCAGCGAGTGCAAGTTCAACGAGTTGTATATTTCGGTGAAGTGCGGTGAATCGGACACGACGACAGGGCTTGCGTCCTGTCCCACGGTTGGCAACGTGATCGACAAGTCCTGCGAGATGGGCGGCACGGCTTCCTTTGGGGAAACATCCGAGCTGACCGGCGGCGAACATGTCGTCAAAGCCAAGGCCGCCAACGCAAAGGTCGCCGAAGCCTTCACGGCCATGTTCCAGGATTACACCGATATGATCCTGAAGGAAAAGACCAATGACCTTTCGGAGTCGCAGCCGACCAAGGGGAACATTCGCGGCGGCCTGACCACGATTGAAGAAAAAGCTTTTGGCAATATCGAGAAACTGGGCCGCAAAACCAAATTCGTCGGCTGCCTCAAGCCGGCCGAAGCGCCCAAAGGCAAGGGTCTTTGGTTTATGGATACTTCGTCGGCAGCCGCGGAAGCCGTCACATTGTGGGCGGCGTCGGGCGCGGTGGTCCATTTGTTCCCGACCGGCCAGGGCAACATCGTCGGCAATCCGATCGAACCGGTCATCAAATTGTCCGGCAATCCCCTCACCTGCTCCACCATGAGTGAGCATATTGACCTGGATGTTTCCGGTATCCTGCGCGGGGAAATGACTGTGGACGAAGCCGGAAATAAACTCATCGAGATGATTTTACGCACCGCCAACGGCCGCCTCACAGCCGCCGAAGCGCTGGGACATCGGGAATTTGTAATGACGAAACTTTATCGCAGCGCATAAGAACACATGGCAATTGCCCCTCCCCCCATGTCAGATAGATTTAATCTTGATTTGGTCAGGAATTTGGCGGCGGCGATAGCCGCGAAGGCCGGCGTTCGCAAGGCGGATGCGGCGATATTTGCCGACGCGCTTGTGGATGCGGATATTTATGGCGTTTCCACGCACGGCATCTCGCGGTTGAACGTTTACATCCGTCGCATCCAAAAAGGCGTCATTGATCCAAAAGCAAAACTGGTTATCGAGCGCCGACATGGCGCCGCGATGGCCGTGGACGCCGGAAATGGACTCGGGCAGGTTCAAGCCATCAAAACGCTGGAGAAACTTATTCCCAAAGCGAAACGAAATGGCGTTGCGGCGGCCACCATTCGCAATTCGCAACATTTCGGCGCCCTTTCCCACTACTGCAATCTTGCCGCAAAGCAGGACCTGATCTTGTTTGCCACAACGGGTTGCGAGCCGGCCATGTCGCCGGAAGGGGCATGCCAGGCATTCTTTGGGACAAACCCTATCGCCGCTTCCTTTCCCACAGGCAAGGGATGGCCGGTCAAAATTGACCTGGCCACTTCCATTGTCGCCCGCGGCAACATCATCGCCGCCCAAAAACGCGGCCAGCCAATTCCCCCGGGTTGGGCGCTCACGCCAGAGGGCGAACCCACAACCGACGCCGCCGCGGCCCTCGCGGGCACCGTTCTTACCATGGCAGGGCATAAAGGTTATGCCCTGGCCCTGATGGTGGAAATTTTCTCGAGCGTCTTGTCCGGCGCGGCCGTCGGCCCGGCCATCGGGTCCATGTACAAAAACATGGACCGCAAACAGGACGTGGGCCATTTCTTTTTCCTGCTCGACATCGCCGCGTTTATGGACGCAGGTGAATTCAAGCGCCGGCTGGATAAGGCCATTGACGATATCAAATCCTGCCGCAAAAGGCCCGGCGTCAATGAGGTCCTGGTTCCTGGCGAACGGTCGCATCAGAAAGCGCGCCAAAACATTGCCCAAGGCATTGTCATAGACGAAGCGACACGCAAGGAATTGAAGGCGCTTTGTGAAGAATTGCGGGTCAAATACACGTTGGAAGAAGCGGCGAGCCATCAGCCGGCGGCGGTGGGTTGATTCTATGATACTTATTACAGAAAACATTGGCGGACGCTGGGTTGACGATCTCAAATCCAAATACCAGGTCCGCGTTGAGCCGACGCTCTGGAAATCCGCGGAGAAAATCAAGGAATTACTTCCCCAATGCCGCGCCTTGATTGTCCGAAACCAAACGAAGGTGAACGCCGATTTGCTTTCCGTGGCTGAAAACCTGGAGGTGATTGGCCGCGCCGGCGCCGGCCTCGACAATATCGAGCTTCCGGCGGCGACCGCCAAAGGCGTCGTCGTGGCCAGCACGCCGGACCAAAATTCCATTTCCGTGGCCGAACTGACACTGGGCATGATGTTGGCGCTGGCGCGGAAGGTTTTTCCCGCGAATCAACACGCCCACGCCAACGGCTGGGAACGCCAGCGCTTCATGGGCAGCGAGCTTTACGGCAAAAATTTTGGCGTCGTCGGCCTGGGCCGCATCGGGTTCCTGACGGCCTTACGCGCGCGCGCGTTGGGCATGAACATCCTCGCGCACGATCAATACATTAGTCCCGACGCCGTGGCAGTGGCCGAAACGCGCGCCGAATTGCTCGAGCTGAACGCGCTTCTCTCTCGCGCCGATTTTGTTTCCTGCCACGTTCCGTTGACGCCCGAAACACGCGGGTTTTTCAATTATGAACGGTTCTGTCGGATGAAACCAACGGCGTTCTTTCTAAATTTGGCGCGCGGCGAAGTGGTGGACGAAAGAGGCCTGCTCCAGGCGCTCAAGGAATCGAAAATTGCCGGGGCGGCCCTGGACGTGCGCGAGCAGGAACCGCCCGCTTCAACGCCATTTGCCGGAATGGAAAACGTCCTCCTGACGCCCCACATCGCCGCCTTTACGCGCGAGGCGCAGGAACGCGTCATTGCCGCCGTGTGCCAGGACGTCGCCGCGGTTCTCGCTGGCGGCGCGGCGAAAAACTTTGTTAATTTCCCCAAGCCAAAACGCGCTCAACATTAACTCCGACCTAAAATTAAGGACCCAAGTATGAAATTGTTCATTGACACAGCCGACGTTGCCCAAATCAAGGAAGCCTATTCCTGGGGTATCGTTGACGGCGTCACCACAAATCCCACGCACGTTTCCAAAACGGGCCGCCGGCCCGCCGACGTTTATAAGGAGATTTGCTCCATCGTGGACGGTCCCATCAGCCTCGAAACCGTGGGCCTCACTGCCGAGGAAATTTTGGCCGAAGGACGCGAACTCGCGAAAATCCATAAGAATGCTGTCATCAAAGTGGTGAACACAAGAGAAGGCCTCAAGGCCGTCAAGCAGTTCACCGCCGAACGCATCAAAACCAATGTCACGGTCACATTCTCGCCGTTGCAGGCGCTCCTGGCCGCGAAGGTCGGCGCCGGTTACATCAGTCCATTCGTTGGCCGCCTGGACGCCATCGGCCACATCGGCATGGATCTTGTGCGGCAAATTAAAACCATTTACGGCCAATACGGTTACAAAACAGAAATCATTGTCGCCGCCGTGCGCCATCCCCTGCACGTGCTCGAGGCCGCCCTGGCCGGGGCCGAAATCTGCACCATGAGCCTCGACGTGATGAAGCTGCTCTATGATCATCCACTCACGGACATCGGCATCGAAATGTTCCTGAACGACTGGAAAAAAGTGCCGAAACAGTGACGAAGCCAGCGCATATTTGTCTGGAAGAGACAAAGGCCATGTCAATGTTACAA
>JBOHXA010000395.1:0-1542 GCA_050737335.1 Limisphaerales bacterium
TAGCATTACAAACGGCCATGTCACCAGCATCGGTTTCGCCATCAAACCGAGGGCGAAGAACACGAGGGCAAACGCATACAACGCGTGTTTTGATCGTGGAACCCAGGCAGCGCATCCCGCTTGACCGGACAAACCTGCTGTGTCGCCGGTCGCCCCGTCTATACCTTCTCCAGCACGGTCACGTCGAGGCGGAGCGGTCCGAGCCGCAATAGCCGAATCTTTCGTGGAACTTTTCCGTTTAAGAGGAGAGCCTGGCAAGGCAAACCGCGCGTAGCAAAGGAGAGAGAGCAGCCCAAAAAAAGTGCTCAAGACATCCTTTCGCTCTGAAACCCACGCCACTGATTCCACATGCAGTGGATGCGCGGCAAACAACGCGGCGATAAATGCGGCGGGCCAAATCGCGCCGTCTTCATTTTCGGGAGCCTGGGCATATTGCGCGTTCCTGCCGCGCAGCAATCGCAGCCATAAAGCAAACACAAGCACCGTGTTCGCCGCGTGAAGCAAAGCGTTGATGCAATGTGGCCCGGCAGGATTGAGGCCAAATAACTGACAATCAACCATGTGCGAAAGCCATGTGACCGGGTGCCAGTTCGCCGAGTGAAAGGTCGTGAACGCCCATTTAATCCCCGCCGCGCTCAAGCCCTCCCGCACCATCGGATTTTTCGTCACATAATCCCCGTCGTCATAAACGATAAATCCCAGGTGCGCGACCGGCAGATACACCGCCAGCGTGAACAGCGCGAGCAAAAGGCCGATGAGACGCGAACGAGACATGCTTGGACGTTAGACGCCTAACATGCCCGAACTTAACAAAATTTAAAAACCTAAAGTTTGGCCCTTGAAAGGCAATGAAGGGTAATCCCCTCCGATTTCGAAGAAATCGCGGCCATTTTGTTCGGACCGGACATCAAAGACTCCGCCCCCGCCGCTTTGCCATGGCGCGGTGGGAGAGGGCAAAAGGCAAAAGCAGAGGACCGCGAACTGGATTGGAGTTTTCATTTTAACATTTCAGTTTTTAGTTCGTTCACGGTGCAATCGTCCAGTCAGAGCGGATTCACATCCGCTGCTACGAAATTTCGTTAAGGAGCTGTTACGCCGACGCGGTAAAAGTAGGGGACGTTGTTGGTCGCTGAAGCGTCGGTATAACTGGTCGTGTTGGTTTGGCCGGTGATGTTGGACTGGATTGTGGAAAATGGCGGCTGAGAGTCCAGATTGGTCGAGCGCTGGAGCAAATAGGGGATGCCGCCGACGCTTTGCCAGGTGACTTCGACGCCGGTTGAAGTGTTGGTGGTGACTGGCGTGAGCATGGCCAGGACGGATGCGGGATTCGTCGGATTCAATCCGGCGATCCAGTCCTGATAGACGTCAAAGGCCGTGCCGTCCAAATCTGCAAAATCCACCGAACCGTCTATGGGCAGGCCATATTGCTGGAGGTAGGCATACGAGATGACGGAGGTCGGGGTTTGATATTCGTATGCGCCGATGTCCACCGTTCCACCCTGGATGCGTGGGTTTCCGTCGAGGTCGGTGGCACTGCTGATG
>JBOHXA010000396.1:0-2999 GCA_050737335.1 Limisphaerales bacterium
GACATAGACCGCCGGCAATTCCTGCGGGCGGGCCGGGTATTGCGTGTGGTCATGGCGCATATTGATCAGGCGGCAGCGCGCCTGGACAACGGGACCATCCAGTTTAAGCCACACTTCACATTCACAGTTTCCCGGCACATCTTTTAACGGCCATAGCATAGGAACCAGCCGAACGTACAACTTGCGGCCGGTATTTGTATATTGCAAGACGCGGGACATGAAACCAAAGTCATCGCCCGCCTGGATTGGGTTCCATCCCAGCCATTTCCAATTTTTCGCCAGGGTCGTGCCCGGCGGTTGATATGGGACCGGGCCTGAGTAATACGACAATTGAATCTCCCGGCCCCAGTCGCAGCTATTAATCAAATTCAAGGACAGATTGGTCATTGGAGCCAGGTAAGTAATGGCTCCGCCGAGGTTCAGATCAACACCCAATCGGATGTCATCGTCCTGGATGAATCTCATGCGCGGCGCCTCCGAACTGCCGGATGATCGTCCGGGCAACGCGCCGGCTCGGGCATTTCCGGGCGGCGAAACAAAAAACAGGGCAACCCCGAACGTTAAAGCCAACCGCGCTGCTGTAAATCCGCAGCGAGCCGGCGCAACATTTTTGTAATTATTGTAAAACTGTTTCACTGCTTCCGATATTTTTGCCAACGAAGCGCCCTCCGGGCAAGAGCGCTGAATTGTCACGGTATCGCGCGCGCCTCGTTCCGCTCCGGGCGGGAGAGCGCGGCCTCCGGGCGACGCGCCATTCTTGCTCCAACTCATGCGTTCTGATTGAATTGAAATTGTCCCTGGGAAAAACAAACGCATGAAACAAAAACGTACCCTGATGGCGCTGGCGGCCCTGTGCATTCTCCTTTGGTCATGCAGCCCAAGGCGGATCTCCGGACAGATTTTTATAACTGAGGCCAGTGTGGATTATGCTCTTGGCGGCGTGCAAATCGAGGTGATCAGCGCAAAGGACGCAAACGATTTCCTTACGCAATGCCAGTCAGAGATCGGCGCCAAAACTCGCGCATTGAAAACCGCATATATGCACGCAAAGACCACTTATGACGCCGCCGCCCGAACTGCATCGGACACGCCGACAGCCGCGATAAAAGCCGCCCTGGCCAAGGCCCGGATAAAACTAAATGTCGCAGCCGCAGCACTAAGGAATTTCCCATCACCGAATGACTATTTTGCCGGGTTCCTTCCTTCGCCCATTGAAACCACGGTGACTGGCGCAGAAGGAGATTTCATGATTGATAGACCCAAAGAACCGGCGAAAGTCTTTGCCAAAGCCCAGAGACAACTATCAGGTTCAGTGGAAAATTATTATTGGCTTGTTGCTGTCCCATTCGCAGGCGACAAATTAATCTTGAACAACAACAATCTGTTTAAAATTCCAGCCTCATAAAGGCTTGCAAATTCAAATATTGGGCGCATAATGCCTGTACCGGTCGGCAACGGTCAACGTAACGCCATGAACAAAAACCCCAATGCGAAATCGACGCAATTACCCGGCCAACACAAGCAAGCGGCCTGACTTGATATTGACCGCCGCCGCATTCTGCTGCGTCCTTTTTTTGGCCGGCCCGGCGCGGTGCCACGCGGCGGTATTTGCCATTGAATCCACCCAAAGCCAGATTTCACTCACGGGCACCGTGGAAGGACTCGCCCTTTCACCCCAGGGGACGGGAAGTTTGACGGCGTCATACCAGGGGGACATCAACGCCACACTATCCGGTTCGACCCTGCAATTTACAGGCGGCAGCACCATCGCCGCCGTGGTCAGCGGGAACTGGGAACCCAAATCAGGCGGGGCGCCGGGCACGGCGCCGGCCGATTACGGAGGAGAGATTTCTGTTCCTTTCCTTGGCATGGGCTACGGCGCCACCCGCAACCTGGTCCTGGATCTGACCAGCCCAGCCCTCACGTTGACCGGTGGCAGTTTCAACTCCAGCCAAATCACCCTCCTCCTCGTGACCAATACCGATCCAGTCCTGGACTATAACAGCCCGCTTGGAACCGGTTCAGAAGCCCTGTCTGGCTCGGCCCTGAACACGGGCTTAGCGTCCTCCATCAGCACCAACGGCAGCATCCGACAACTGCAAATCCATATTGATACGACCCTGACGGAACCTGACAACACGAAACTGACGCTCACCGGCCTGGTGGTTGCCACAAACGCCATCGTCTTGTCACCGCCGAAAATCTCCGCGTTCGCCACAATGGGCGGGAATCTTGTTCTGACCGTCACCAACGCCACGACCGGGTCCCGGCTGTCAGATTCCACCAATCTGGTGACGTGGAATCCTGCCAGCGCCACGGTGAGCACCAATGGCGGCTTCCTAATCTTCACAATCCCCATGTCGCAGCCCGGCGAATTTTTCCGCGTCCAACAATAGCGATCGCCCGCCACCAATCACTCATCACTCATCCTGCGACCCGCTTTGTAATTGAGGAATTCACCCGGAAATGATGCCCCCGAATCGCAACCCGAGCTACCGCGCGGATATTGACGGCTTGCGAGCACTGGCGATTTTGCCAGTGCTCCTGTACCGTGCCCGGCTGGGCTGTCCGGGCGACTACGTGGGGGTCGACATTTTCTTTGTCATTTCCGGGTACCTGATCACCTCGCTGATTCTCAAAGAACAGGGCCGGGGTGTTCAGTCTGGCAGATTTTTGGGAGAGGCGGGTCCGAAGGATTTTCCCGGCCATGGCCCTAATGGGGGGCGCTCCTGCTATTGTTCTTCGGGTATTGGCACAGGATCGCGCTGTCGGACGACCCCACCAAGGGAGCCTTCTTCCTGCTGCCGTCACGAGCGTGGGAATTACTGTTGGGTGGATTGCTGGCGCTGGGCCGGGGAAAACCGGCCGTTGACAAGGGCGCGCGCGAATTGCTGACCCGACTACTTATTTCACCAATTCCCGCGGACTTTATGACGTGGTCAAAAATGACCAGGTGTTGTATTTCGACGACGACCACCTCTCAGTGGAGGGGGCAGATC
>JBOHXA010000397.1:0-1175 GCA_050737335.1 Limisphaerales bacterium
CCGTTTCACTTGTGGCAGCGGCTGTTTCCGGAGTTTTGGCTAAGCTCATGATTTACAAGAGTCGAAAGTCGCAGAGTTTGTTGACGCTGGCAGACGCGCCGTTTTGAGCTTACTTGAGCAGCGCAGCCCACGAGGGCGGCAGGTTTTTCCGAATTTCGATTGCTTCAAAGGGCTTTCCCTGCCGTGCGCCCGCATTTTTAGCCCAGGCGGCCATTTTGGCGACACCTTCGTCCAAAGACACGTTCTTAATAATGTCCCCGAAGTGCCGATGAACTTTTTCATGGGCGGAAAAAGCGTGAACGACCTCGTTTCGCGCCTCCAGATGCCGGACTTGCGAAACCGCCCCCATCGCTTTTGCGACGACATCGGCCAGTTCGTTAACGGAGTGGGGCTTGTCCGCGCCGACGTTGAACACCTGATTGTAGCTCTTTTGGCGTTCGATGCTGGCGGCGATGACGGGAGCGACGTCGTCAATGTAACTGAATGCCCGGGTCTGCGATCCGTCGCCAAAAATGGTCATTGGCTGGCCTTGCATAATTTGGTTCATGAAAATGCCGATGACATTGCGGTAACGGTCGCCGATGTTCTGGAATTCTCCATAGACATTGTGCGGGCGGAAGATGACGTAATTCAGGCCGAACATTTCGTGCGATTCCTTCAGGTCCAGTTCAACCGCGTATTTCGCAATGCCATAGGGATCTTCCGGCCGGGGAACGGCGTCCTCGGTCATGGGCAACTGGTTTTTGCCGTAAACAGCGATGGATGAGGTAAAGACGAAGCACTTGACGTTGTGATTGACCGCAGCGTTTATGAGATTCACGCTGCCCAGGAGATTATTGGTATAGTTGAAATGCTTGATGAAATGGCTGAGGCCCTCCGCCGCATAGGCGGCCAGGTGGAAGACGTAATCAAAGCGATTTTCCGAAAACAATTTTTTTATCAGCGCGCAGTCGGCGACGGAGCCTTCAACGAATTTGACGCCGCCGGGAACGTAGTCGCGAAAGCCGCCGCTTAAATCGTCGAGTCCCACAACGTCCGCGCCCGCCTTGAGCAAATGTTTGCAAACATGGGAGCCGATAAAGCCGGCCGCGCCCGTAACGAGGATTCGTGAATTCATTTGAGGAGCCTATGGAACCGCGATCGTTTTGATACGCTACCGCGGGAATTATGAAAAC
>JBOHXA010000398.1:0-5326 GCA_050737335.1 Limisphaerales bacterium
CCCACAACGTGGACGAACCGCTCAGCGCCGGATTGTAACTGGGGCCGTAAATATGGATTAGCAGGTTGTTGATTTGGACGAGATTCGGATCGGAATTCGCATTAATCGGGATGCTGACATGCACCCAATTTGTGTCCGTGGCGGGAACATTAACGGCGGTATTGAAATAGTCCTGGCCGTAGTTCGCACTGCTCACGCCGAACTGCAGATAGCCGAAGCACTGCTGGCCGCCGAACAGGCCCGTCGCCGAACCCGCCCCAAAACGAACGTCACATTGAAAATTGGTGTAGAGTAAACCACTGATGGGAGGATTGATTCCGCTGAAACCGTCATAGACTTCAAATTGTGAATTTCCATTATCACCAGTGAAATCCGCCGTGATTTCCATCGAGCCGGAGGCTGGGTTGGAATTAGCATCGTCGGCGGGATCCCAAACGACGGATTCAAACGCGGCTCCGAACCAATTGCTCCAGACGCTTTCAATCTGGCCGGCGCTATAGCTGTAACCATCCGGGCCGGAGGGATCGAATTGGTCAATGATGTTTGTGGTTTGTGAGCGACCGGTAACAGCAAGGAAACCAGAAAGAAGCGGGAGGAGCAGCCCGGTCCGAAATCTCACATTTATTTTAGAGAACGCTCGCATGCTTCACGTAAGCTGGTTCATTTAAATTTTTTGCTGCGACCAAAACCATCCTGAAAAAAAAGGCGGCGCCAGTCCAATGGCGCCGCCTGATTAGTCTCGCTTTATCCGTCGTATTATGGATATTGGGAATTATAATTCGTTGTGCCGATCCAAAACGCGTTTGGAGACAGCGGATCCGAAATGGTTGGAGGGTTGGGTTGCGAGTTGCCATCCACGGTCGGCAGATCGTCATAAGGCATCAAGGTCCAATACGCCGGCCCCAACAGCACGGATGAGTCCGCCCTGGGAGGAGTAAAATCCGCGTCGTTGGCGTAAAACGATGGGTCAACCCATGTGTTGGGCGGCGCCAGTATGTTGGTGGTCGCAACCACGCCGAAGCCCGCCGCCGGCGCCGGCGTTGGCCAACTAAACCAATAAGCGTCGAGACCGTTTCGGGCGATGATTATTTCTGGCGGATTTGCCGAACCTTGGGCGCTGAAATTGTTGTCGGGCGAATTGCCACTGTTCAAGCTGAAGTCCGAGGTTTGTTGCGTCCAATCGTCGGTAACATTGAGACCGGTGGTGCCGGAAATGGCGGTCATTCCCCAATCTTCCCACAGGCTTTCGCCCGCCGTCGAATTGGGTTGCAAGCCGAAGACCGCTCCGCAAGGATTGCCGAAATCAGCCGTGACGGTCGCATCCGTGACAGTGAACGATTGCGGCACGCCCCCGGGCGGTGTTATCGTGCCGTTATTTGGGCCCGTAAATGTCCACGTCCAGGTACCGATGGCTGTGGAATTTGTGATTGTAAGCGCCATCTGATTGGGGTTGGCGGCCGGGGCATTCGTCTTCCACTCCACAGTAGCAGTCACAGCGCCGCCGCCGTTTGGCGCAAGCACCAGCCACATTCCGTTGGGATCCTGATAATCAGCGTATTCATTGCCGCCGGCGGGATATGCGCCGCCTAAGTACGCGTTACCGGCGTTGTCAAGCGGAGTGATCGGAAGGATTTCGACCATCGTTTGGTTGATATTATTGTTTGGATAGCTCAGAAGCGAAAACGAGTACGATACTGGATAACTGCCGCCGATCCAGGATTCGTTCTCATTGATTGTGCTAATGGTCGCGCGGTCATAGGTATTCACGCTTGAACCGGCAAAGATGCGCAAACCCGGCTTAGCCGGCTGTATGGATACTATTGGCGCCGGAGTAGTGGCAACAACGAGCGGGCCCTTAAATTGGACGTTGTCAATGTAAAGTATGCCCTCCCCGCTGAATTGGTTGTTTGCGTAACTCGAGTTATCTGCCCCGATAAGGAATCCAGTGATCGGATTCTCGTTCGGGTTCGAGGCGGAAAGCGGCACCACGATATGTATCCAATTGGTGTCAGCGACGGGTATATTCGTTGTGTAAAGCCAAACGGCGCTGTAGTTGTTATTAATTCCAAATCTGAGCGGCCCATAGTTGGCGTAGGTCTGTGCCCCGTTGAAGCTTACCGAACTGGGATCCCATCGAACATCCATCTCCATGTCGGTATATACGAGCGAACTGACACCCGTCGGCTCATAGCCGTCATTGCCGGGCCCCTGTTCCCAGAGCAAGAACTGGTTGTCGGCGTTGGTAGTGGCCCAATTGATGTTGAACTGAAGACAACCGTGAGAAGGATAACCTGGAGCAAGGAGGCCCGAATTATTTGTGTTGAAACTGACAGCACCGAACTCATTTCCATACCACTGGCCATAGACGTTGGTGATCTGGCCATCCAGGTAAATATTCGTGCTATTATAGTAGTCGTCGTTAACTGGATTTTCGGGGCCGACGCCGTTGGTCGAATAGTCGTCAACCGTAAAAACATTGGCATTGAATGCCGACGCCGCCCCAAACGGCCCCGGCGAAAGCTCAACATTGTTGAGATACATCGGCGAACCTTCAGCCTGGTTGAATTGAAGGCCCAGGACAAGGCCGTTGGTTGTGTCGCCCGCGAGGTCGGCGTTGGCCATGAAGCTTGAATAATTGATGGTGACTACTTCTGAAAACAGCGGCTCCGCCCCGGAATAAAAGTAATAATTAGCCTGTCCACCCTGGTTGCTGTTTGTGCTGGTTGTATCGCCCGCCGTAGTGGGTTCAAACTGAGTGATACCATTGAAACCCGATCCTGAAATCAGGTTTTCGTAACCTCCATAACCTCCACCAGCGCCTTTCTCGCAATAGACGTTGACCAACTGATAGTACCCACCGGACATTTGCACTCCATTAGTCGAGGTTGGCACCGAGAATGTGAAGGTGAGGTAGCCGTCGTTGTTAAAATTCGTGACTTCGGCCGGGGTCAGGACAACCTGAACCTGCGGGGTGTAACCGGACGCGCCCTCCGGGTTCAGTTCCAAACTGTATGCATATCCGGGAACCACATTCGTCGCGAATGTGGCGTAAGGGGAGTCGCTGCTGAAGGCGGTGTATCCGTGGCTCGCATCCTGCCAATATGCGCCGTTATTACCGTCGCCAGCGCCTTGAAAGCTGCCGATCACCGTCGTTTGCGCCTTCACCGTCATGGCCAAAGCCAAGGCGGAAAAGACGGTGAGAACTTTAAGCTGATTGGAATTTAACATAAACGTGATGGGATTTTAGTGTTTTATAACGTTTGATTTTGGCTCTGCAGTTATTTTATATTATCTCCGTCTATGACGGAATGGACAAAACTATAATTTGCATGGACAATCCTATGCGCGACTTTCAGTAAAATTGGCCAGCCTCGGCCGAATATTGCCATTGAACGATGTTTTTGCCGTGAAGTTCCACGTGACCGTCGCCAAAGCATACGTTGATTGAATCCAAGGCCCCGCCATAAAAATGCGCCTCCAGGTTGCTAATGCTGCTTACAGGAGGAGGTGATGCGGCTGAACCGGTCGCTCCCTCTGCCAAATCTGTAAGTATCGGAGCTCGGCCGGCGATGAGATCAGATTGCTTGCTGGGCCAGCCAATGCAACCGGGCGGCACCTGTGCGGTGGCATTATCGGAAAAATTGGTGCTCGGAAAGACCGTTTTCGGACCCGGGGGTGTGCCGTCAGAGCGTGGCACCCACCAGGCGTATAGAAGCTTCGAATAGGCTGAATTGTTGGAACGGCCAGGCACGCCATTATATGTTTGCGTGTTTTTCGCTACAAACCATGCGGATAAGTTGTCGATGCTTTCCAACGGGTGGCGAAGATACGGATCGCCCTCACACCACATGTTGCCTTGCTGAAAATCCAACGGTCGGACCGGACAAAAGAACAACGGGACGGTCATGCCATAAGGGACCATGTTAGTAACGAAGTTAGGCGATACGTCGCTTGGATTGCCGCCTGCTTCGCCCTGTCCCAGGTTCCAACTGGGAAAGGCGCCCTGAGGATCATCCCCGGCATAGACATTGGCCATGGTGCCCCATTGCCTGCAATTGGACGTGCAGTTTGTGACCAAAGCGCGAAACTTCGCTTTATTCAAAACGGGCAGCAGCATGGCGGCGAGAATGGCGATGATGGCGATAACGACCAGCAGCTCTATCAAAGTGAATCCGCCTCGACGCTTTTTCATGAGGGTTTTGGTGCGCATATTGTTCTCCTTTTTAAAATGTCAGCCGGGGTTGCTTCGATAAATTGGACGGCGAAACAAACGGGAATGGCCGCACGGAACGACCGTTGCCCGGTTGCGTGACCGGTTTCATCGGTGCGTTTCGGCGCCGATATTCCGCCGGCGCGACCCGATGCACGGATTTGAAAACGCGGGAAAAATAAAACGGATCGTCGTAGCCCATCGTGGCGGCGATTTCCTTGACGCTCGAACGCGTCGAATCGAGCAATTCACGGGCGTGATTCATACGGAGGCGGATAAAAAAATCCATGGGCGCGGCGCCCATTTGGCGCTTGAACAGCGCAAAGAAGTGCGATGTGGAAACGCTGGCCTGTGCCGCGAGAGTGGAAACCTGGAGCGGTTGGTTGAGGTGTTGGACCATGTAGGCGATGCTCCGGCCAACCCGCCCGGCCATGTCCGCCTCCGCGTCATGGCTGAAACCGTTTGTTCCATCGCCATTCATCAGATTTTTCTCGAGTGTTTGCATGGTTATTAGAATTTCAAATGGCATTTAGTTCGCCTTGCGAACAAATTAGTTAAAATTTTGTTTCATGCGATCATCGGCGCGCCAAAGTGTTTTTGCAAAACCAGCGCTATGATGCCCCGCAGCCGCGGCTGCGGCGCCGGGCCGGATGCGATGATGCGCGTGTTTGTGTGGGTAAACGAAAGCCGCTGGACGACGTCCGTGACGATTGGCCCCAGGCGGTCCCAGGCGCGCGTCACTTCGCCGACGACCACGATGAGGTCAGGCGCCAGTCCCGTCACGAGCATGGCGATACCGCGGCCGAGATAATGGGCCATGTTGCCCAGGGCTTCCAGCGCCTTCAAGTCACCTTGTTCAGCCAACTGCAAAATCTCCTCAAACGTTTTCTCGCGTCGGGCCGATTTAGCCTCCTGGTAATATCGCACGGCGGCGGAATTGGACGCAAAAACTTCCCAGCAACCTCGATTTCCGCAGCCGCATTTGGGGCCGTTCTCATTGATGGTAACGTGGCCAAATTCACCGGCCAATCCGGAGGGACCGCGGACCAGTTGACCGTTCAAAATCATACCCACGCCAATTCCTTCGGAAACCGCCACGGCGATGAGGTTGCTCAC
>JBOHXA010000399.1:0-1031 GCA_050737335.1 Limisphaerales bacterium
ACCGGCAAGTCCAGGGGAATACACATCGCGCGTGAATATCAAGGCTCAAAATCCATGTCAAGCAAGCGCCTTGTCGCTAAAATTGAGGACAAGCGCTCCGCTCCCGATCATGATGAAATGATAGCGACCAAATGAAATGGGCTTCTCTATTTGTCCTGTTTGCTCTCAGCGCTCGTTGTGCCGCGGGCCAATATCGCAACTTCGACGTTGCCATTTACATCCCCGCCGGCGTCGTCCGCTCCTTTGAAGACCCTCGAAAACTCCAGGACGACTGGAACGTCATCAGCAGTCAATTGAAGGTGGACAAGGTCTATATTGAAGCACAGCGCGACCATCTGACAAATAGCGACGCCCTGCTCCAGCGCGTCAAAAGCTTTTTTATCCAGCACGGCGTCCGCGTGGCCGGCGGAATGGCGTTGTCCGACGGCGGCAGCGGCGGCCAATTCCAATCGTTTTGCTATACGGACCCGAATGACCGCGCCTTCATCAGGAACGCCGCTGAACTGGCCGCGCGGAACTTCGACGAAGTCATTCAGGATGATTTCTTCTTTGACTCGACAAAATACGATTCGGATATCGCCGCCAAGGGAAAAAGAAGCTGGACCCGGTTCCGTCTCGAACTCATGGACGACGCGGCCGAAAACCTCATCATCAAACCTGCGCGCCGGGTGAATCCAAAGGTCCGTCTCATCATCAAATTTCCCAACTGGTATGAACATTTCCAGGGCAACGGCTACGATCTCGATAAAGAATCGAAATTGTTTGACGGAATTTACACCGGCACCGAAACCCGCGACCCCGAAATCACAGACCAACATCTTCAGCAGTACGAAAGCTACGAAATCATGCGCTACCTGGACAATGTCGCTCCCGGCCGAAACGGCGGTGGCTGGGTTGACACTTACAGCATCCGCTACATTGACCGTTATGCGGAGCAGTTGTGGGATACCCTGTTTGCCAAAGCGCCGCAAATCATGCTCTTTGAATGGTCCGCCCTGGCCAGGCCCATCGAACCGGGAGATCGCCAGGCC
>JBOHXA010000400.1:0-4147 GCA_050737335.1 Limisphaerales bacterium
GTCCGGGACAATGTGACGCTCGTCAATTTGAAGAATTTCAGCTTGTTGGGGCAGCTTCTGCAATTTAGAAAAGAGAACGCGGTCGTGGACCGTGAAATTGAAAAATTGCGGATTAAAACGCGGCACCGAAACCAAATTGTGCGGACTTTAAGCGGAGGCAACCAGCAGAAAGTGGTTCTGGCGAAATGGCTGCTAACGGAACCGGAAATCATAATTTTAGATGAACCGACTCGCGGCATTGACATCGGCGCCAAGGCGGAAATTTACCGGATTATCGCGCAATTGACCGAACAGGGAGCCACGGTCATCATGATTTCGTCCGAGTTGGAAGAGATTTTGGGAATGTGCGACCGGGTGATCGTTTTATATCACGGGCGCATCACGGCTGAATTTGAAAGGTCTGCGTTTAACCAGGAGACCATCATCAAGGCCGCGATGGGAAATTGGAGCGCGAATTAGTGCCGCATGGAGCCGAGAAAAACCCATTGGCGGAACACGGGCGAATTTTTTTTCAAATACGGGATATATTTTGCCTTTGTAATGCTGGCGGGAACGCTGGCCATTTGGAAACCGTCGTTTCGGAAGCTGGAGAACATCGAGAACATTCTCCAGCAAATTTCCGTCAATGGAATCCTGGCGGTGGGCATGACACTGGTCATCATTACGGCCGGGATAGATCTCTCGGTCGGTTCGGTGCTGGCATTTTCGGCGGTGGTCGCCACTTCGCTTGCCCAGGCCAACGAGCAGGGCCAGGGAGTCCATCCTTTGATTTTGCCGCTGGCGATGGGCATTCTGGCGGGCGTCGTTTGCGGCGCTGTCAACGGCATATTGATCGCAAAGCGACGTCTGGCTCCGTTTATTGTGACGCTGGGCATGATGACGGTGGCCAGGGGCCTGGCCCTGGTTTATACCGGAGGCAGGCCGGAAATCAATTTGAGCCCGGGTTACGACGCGATTGGCGACGGGCTGGCCGGGCCGGGCGGCCTGGTGCTGGCCGCGGTGCTTGCGGGCATTTTCATTTTGCATTTTACCCGCTTTGGCCGCTATGTTTACGCGGTCGGGGGCAACGAACTGGCTGCGAAGGTTTCGGGGGTCAATACAGACCGGGTGTTGATTGGGGTTTATGCCCTTGCGGGCGCGCTGGCGGGCCTGGCGGGCATCGTGGAGTCCTCGCGCGTCATGTCCGGTTCGCCATCGGCCGGAGAAGGATACGAATTAAACGCGATCGCCGCCGTGGTGATTGGGGGCACCAGTTTAATGGGCGGCATTGGTTCCATGGCCGGAACGATTGTGGGCGTACTGATCATCGGCGTGATGAACAACGGATTGGATTTGCTGCACGTATCGTCTTATTGGCAACAGGTTGTCAAAGGCGCGATTATTGTTTGCGCGGTTGCGTTGGAAAGGAAATCGTCCAACGGATAAAATGCTCAAAGGTATTCCAAACATTTTAGCGCCCGATCTCCTGAAAATTTTAATGGAGATGGGGCACGGCGATGAAATTGTCATTGCCGACGGCAATTTTCCGGCGGCCAGTCACGCGCAACGGCTGGCGCGATGCGATGGCGTGGGCGCGCCGCAGCTTCTGGACGCGGTGATGCTGCTGTTTCCACTTGATACATTTGTCGAGTATTCCGCGGCGCTCATGGCTGTAGTTCCCGGCGACAATTACAATCCGGAAATCTGGCCGATTTATAAGCAAATTGTGCAACGGCACGAACCGCGTTTCAGAGATTTTGAAATGCTGGATCGGCAGGCCTTTTACGATCGCGCCAAAAAGGCATATGCCATCGTGGCCACGAGTGAAATGGCGCGATACGCCAATATAGTTTTGAAGAAAGGATTAGTGACATGAACATGATGAAATTATTTAAACGGGGGGCGCTGCCGGGCAAAGGCCCTGACACGAGGGATTATTACGCCGGTGACACGCGACGCGTATTGCAAGTTGCGCCAAACACGATTGGAAGACCGTCGGCAACAATAGCGGCCTGCCTGTTGGTGGCCTTTTGCATGGCCGCGATGTGCGGCTGCGGCAAGAAGGCAGAGAATGCCCCTACTGCGTCGGCGCCGACGACGAAACAAATCACCATTGGTATTACCTATCAGGACCTGCAGGATGAATTCATTATTAGAATCCAGGACGCCGTCCGCGCGGAGGCGAAGAAGCTGCATGTAAACCTGATCGAGTCCGACGGCCAGGGGAATGCCGAAAACCAAATTTCCCAAGTGCAGGACTTTCTGGCGCAGAACGTGGATGCCATTATTTTGAATCCATACGACAAAGCGGGGTCGGCGCCGGCGGTGAACCTGGCCGTTCAAGCGCACAAGCCCATTGTGGTGGTCAATGCCATTGTGTCCAACCTGGACAAAGCCAATGCCTATGTGGGTTCCCAAGACGCCGAGGCGGGAAAAATTGAAACGCAACGAATGGCCGACGTGCTGCACGGCAAGGGCAATGTGGTTATCATTCACGGGCCAAACGGGCATTCGGCCGAAGTGCAGCGCACGGAGGGAATCCGGGAAATCCTGGCAAAATACCCGGATATAAAAGTAGTTGGAGAACAAACGGCAAATTGGAACCGCGCCCAGGCGCTCACGCTGATGGAGAATTGGCTTGCCTCCGGCCAAAAAATTGACGGTGTCATCGCCCAAAACGACGAAATGGCGTTGGGGGCGCTCAAGGCCATTGACGCGGCGGGCAAGGGGGGACAAATCGCGGTGATCGGCATTGACGCCATTCCCGACGCCTTGAAGGCCGTGGCCGATGGAAAGATGGTGGGCACTGTGTTCCAGGACGCAAATAAGCAAGGAAGAATGGCCGTGGATTTGGCGGTGGACCTGGTGAAAGGCAAATCTGTCAAGCACGACAACTATATTCCTTTCCAATTGGTAACAAAGACCAACGTGGCGGAATTCGAGCAAAACGATTCGAAATGAAGATTTCAAGGCGTTACAGAGACCATGGCTCGATAGCGCATAGCCGAACGGTTCCCGCTTTACGGGCGAGGAAGGCGTGCCGATGCATTGAGGTCCCTGCCACCCCAGGGTTGTGGCAGAGGATGGCGATTGCATTGCTTTTTCTGTTTGCGCTTGTCGGTCCGGCCTTTTGCGCAAAAGGGGTTTCTGAGCGATGGAGCGCGGAGAAGGCGAATGCGTGGTGGAAGAAAACCGGTTGGCTGGTCGGATGCAATTTCATTCCCAGCACAGCAGTCAACGAACTGGAAATGTGGCAGGCGGCGACCTATGACCCGAAGACAATTGATCGCGAGTTGGGGCTGGCACAAGGACTCGGATTCAATTGCGTGCGCGTTTTTCTTCACGACATCCCCTGGCAGGAGGATCGCGCGGGATATTTGAAGCGCATTAATGGATTTTTAAGCCTCGCGCATAAGCATCACATCAAGGTCATGTTTGTGCTCTTTGATTCATGCTGGAACCCGTATCCCAAGCCGGGTCCTCAACCCCCACCCCGCCCATTTGTTCATAATTCCGGGTGGGTCCAATGTCCGGGCGCGGAATACATGGCGCATCCGGAACGGCTTGACGAATTAAAGCCTTACGTGCAGGACATCGTGGGCCGTTTTCGGAACGACAAACGCGTCGCGTTTTGGGACGTCTATAACGAGCCTGGAAACATGAACGGCAATTCCTACGGCAGTCAGGAGCCGGCCAATAAGCGCGAGTCGGCCCTGCTTTTGTTGCATAAGGTTTTTGTTTGGGCGCGGGAAATGAAGCCGAGCCAGCCCTTGAGTTCCGGACTGTGGGAAGGGGATTTTGATCCCGCGACGTTTTCGGCCTTTGACAGGATTCAAGTGACCCAGTCGGATATCATCACGTTCCATGACTACGGGAAATTGGAAATGGTGGAGAAATGTGTCCAAAATCTGCGGCGTTACGGCAGGCCCATTCTTTGCACCGAATATATGGCGCGGCCCATGGGCAGCACGTTTGATCCGATCCTGGGCTGGTTCAAGGACAACCATGTGGGCGCTTTTAACTGGGGATTTGTATCGGGGAAAACCCAAACGATTTATCCATGGAATTCATGGGACAAAAAATATACCGCGGAACCGCCATTATGGTTCCATGACATTTTCCACGCCGACGGCACGCCATACATTCCGGCTGAAGTCCAATATATCCG
>JBOHXA010000401.1:0-2166 GCA_050737335.1 Limisphaerales bacterium
ATTCATCATCGGGCGCGGCATTGGCCGCATCAATCGCTTTTTGTGCTTCGGCCGCCGCCGTATCAACCGCCGTCGCCGCTTCGATTGCGGCGGCCGGCGTTCCTGGCTCATTTGCTTGCGCCGGTTGAGCCGTCCGGCGAACCCGCCTTGGCATAGGTTAGACGTGCGGGAAAATCTTGCGGAGATTCGCCACGCGCGCATTGACTTCCTTTTCCAAGGCTTCAATCCGCGTTAACAGCGATAAAATCATATGTTCCGGTGTCAGTTTACTTGGCGGCAACGGAAATTCGCGCACGTCACCCGGTTGCGGTTCGATCACTTGGGGCGTTTGCACGTTCGCTGGTTGCTGCGTTGAGGCTTGCGGATCGTTGGCCGTTGAAGTCGCGTCGTTCATGTTCCCACCTTTCAAGGATGCTGATCAGTTTCAGGTTGTTCGAAGCCAAATCAGCGTTTGCTTCTTCCAAGGCATGCAAACGCTTGTCGAAATGGGTTGCCGCGTTTTGCAGCATCGTACAGGTTTCGAAGCCCTTGACGATCATTTCGTTAATGCGAGTTTCAAGGATCGCGGGATCGATTTTTAGAATGGCGCGGATCATCATCGCCATCCCGCTCGAAAACTTGATTTCGTTCATGTCCATTGAGCAACCCTGGCGTAAGCTGGGATTATAAGTCCGCGTTCGGGTAATAGTAAACGAGACTTTTCTCGCCACCACCATTTAAAGCCCGAGCCGCCACCGGGCTTTGCCGGCGGTCCCGGCGGAAACGTGCCGGGGATCGCATCAACCACCAAATCATTGACAACGCCGGTATTAACAACCTTGATCGTTTTAGAGCTAAGCGGCGAACCATACGCTTGAAGTCCGAAATTCCCTCGGAAAAAAGTAGCCCCGCTCGTAGACCAAGTTCCGGTATCGACCCAGCCTGCCGGCATTGTATCGGCGGCATTTCTATTTGTACCGCGAAGTCCGATCAGAAAGCCGCTCGAACTATTTGTCGAAAGATTCGCAATGCTGGTTGTGTTATCACCAGGGCTCGAATGACCGGGCATTGAAGCATTGCCATCGAACGGTGCCGTTAAGCTAGTTGTGCCGTTCAATGCGAAAAGAGCAATTCCCGCACCATCGACGGCTTCATTCATTGTGATTGTAATGGCATATGCTTCGGCCGTTGCCGCGTGAGACCACCAAATGTCAGTCGAACAAGCAAAATTTGCTGGGATCGTCGCGCGTTCATTCCAAGTCAAAGCGGGTGATGATACAATAGACGATACAGCGGGATGATCACCACCGTTAAACTCATTCACAACGCAAACGACGATTATATCATCATCAAGCGTTGTCGTTATATCGATAGCTGCGGGCGTGGCGGTTTCGTCGAATACCGCAGAGTTTTGGGCGTCAAGCGTAAGATAGGTCACGGCGTTATGCGCCTATCTTGGCCGTCGTTCCGCCTGCCACGTTCCAAAAGACTTCGCCGGCCGTCAATGCCGCGCCAAGCGTCAGAGTCAGATTGCCGCCCGCCGCGTGACGCCCAATATATTCCAAATCCTCTAACAAGCACAACAGAACGGGCGGGCTCGCTTGGGAGATTGTCGGAGCGGCGGCCGGCAAATAGCAAACACCCGTCGCAAGTGTATTGCCGGTTCCGCTATCTTTCAACGTCACGGTGAACTCGCCGGCCGATGCTATATAAGCATCGGGCGTGATCAGGATTTCCGCGAACGTGAAAAAGAAATTCGGCGCGCCGGCGATGATCGTTTGAACCGCCGTCACGGCGGCGTTGCCGTTGTAAAGCTGCGACCCGACAAAGCGCGGTTGAACTATGTCGGCGTTGGTGGCGACGTATTCCGCGACGTTCAATTGTCCCGCGCCGGATGCAACAGACGCCATCAGCGTGTTCAATGTTACATCATCGACTTCAAGGTATCCGTTGCCATCGAACTTGAAGTTCGAGCCAGACGTATTCAAGTTCATCGAAATGACGGGCACGTTCAAAAAGATAAAATCGACTTCGCCATTGCCCGTACTACTGACGTTGAAAACCGGCGGATTGGGCGCAAAGATCGGAACGGTTCCCTGGAAGCCGGCGGGAACAATGATATTCTGCCCCGATTGCTGATTAAGGATCGAAACTTGTTGATTGTTCTGGCTGTTATCGATCCACAAC
>JBOHXA010000402.1:0-20010 GCA_050737335.1 Limisphaerales bacterium
GCGCCGGTGATAATGGCGCCGGACGGTGAGAACCCATCCATCAATAAAATTCCGTCATCCTGCCATTGATACGTCAATGGACCAGCGCCGGCGGCGGTGACGGAGAAATTCACCGTGCCGCCGGGAGCCACCGTTTGGGATTGTGGAATTGAGACCAGGACCGGATCTGCCGCAGTCAAACTCGCGCCCGAGCTGGCAGCCATCGCGCCGACCTCGTTTGTCACCGCACAATCAAACACAGCGCCGCTGTCGCTATAACTGATATTTTGCAACGTCAATGTGGGGGAATTGACGCCGGAAAAAATAGTCCCTGAAGCAGCAACGCCATTCGTGAGATTGGTTCCGTTCTCCCGCCATTGGTATGCGAGGGCAGGCACGCCGACCGCCGCGACCGTGAAGGTGGCCGATCCGCCGGCGACTGCCGCTTGATTGACCGGGTTGGTTGTAATGGCGACGCTCAGGACTTCCAGGTCCGCCGAGTTTGTCACACTCGCCAATGAATTGCTGACAATCAATGAATAACGGCCCGCGTTCGTCACCGCGACATCGAGAAGGGAGAGCATTGGCGTGGCTGAACCCATAATGCTTCCGCCATCGGCAAGGCTTGTTCCGTCAAATTGCCATTGATAGGCCAAGGGGCTTTCATTCGTTGCCCCCGCCATGGCCTGGCATGCAAATTCGGCGGTGCTGCCAGGCGCATTGGTTTGGTTCGATGGCGGAACAGTAATCTCGGGCGCTCCGGTAACGTAGCTCCAGGTGTCTCCCAGGCGCAAATTGCCGACCAGCAACGAGCCCCAGAGGGTCGAGCCTGAACGGGCCAACAAAAAAAAATCAGCGGCATCGCCCAATTGCGCCTTCGCGGTGGACGCGCTGAAGCTGGCAGCCGGCATCGGCGCAGCGCCCTCCCCAAAACTGCCGGCCGGGGGATTGACCCAAAGATTCGCCGTGTCAGGCGTCCCATGAATCCCAAACTCATAATCCATGACAATAAAGAGAACGTCGTTTGAATCGTGACCGCCGGCATCGTAGGCCGCTCCCGTGCCACTTCCGCTGGCGCTTTGGATGCCAATGGAATACGCAGTGGATCCTCCGACAGTGGGGCTGTTGCCTTTTAGAAACAACTTCATGGCCCGTGACGGCAGCGCAACATTTTGGTCGCCGGAATTTGTGGCGAGCCCGCCAAAATAAATCGGTGAACCACTATTCAGGTTGCCGAGATTTGGAATTTGCAACAAAAATGACGCGTAAACCTTGTTTGTACTCACCTCGTTTGGATCCGCCGATATGGCGCGTGAAAACTGCAATGCCGCGCCATAGCCGGAAACGCCGGCGCCCGTGCCGGGCAAGGAAACGCCGTCGGGCGGCACTAATGGAAACCCGGCGGGAAAACCCGGATACAATAGATTGCTTGCCACGCACGTGACTTGCGCCACGGAACTGCCGCTGCCGCCATCCCAAAGCGCCCAACCCTCGAGCATGGCATTGGTCTGGTGATACAACGGTGAACCCGACGCGTAAGAAGTCCCGCCGCCGCCGACGGCATTCGTGAAAGCATCAAAACCCGGAAACGCCCAGGCCGAAGGACATAACAGCAATAGCGCCAGGAGGATGGTTCGTATGGAGGGCACGCGATTCTACCCTGCCAATGTAAGCTCTCCGCCGCTGCTTTGCCACGAAAATGTCAATTCACAAAGCCGGTTTGACCGGCCAGATGCGTGATCATTTCGTAAAATGGCCTCGCGCTTACGTTTTTTTGCGCAAATCCCTTTTTCTCGCCTGATAACAAGAGTCTATCCTTGCGGAAGAAAAGGTGTTTGTCTCGATTTTTGGCGGAATCGGAAACACTGGCGCAATTGAAGGGAGGGTAGGCGGCGCCATCCAAGCTCAATAATCGCTTGTATCAAAACTCAAATTTTACGGTGGTGAGGCGCTTGGCGATTTCATCCAGGATGCGGTTTTCCTCTTCGATATTTCTGGCGGCAAAGGTCACGCTGAAGCGCAAGGCGGCGCCGGCGTCGTCCCACGGCACGGTGGAGATGAGTTGTTCCTTGATGAGCCATTGTGAAACTTCTTCAGCATTCCCAAATTCGACGCGGCTGCCGCCATTGATCCGGACCGCTTTCGGCGCATTGACGTAAAGAAAGAACGAGCCTTTGGGTTTTATCGCGTCAAAGCCGGCGGCGCGCAGCGCTTTGACCAGACCGTCCATCCGCCGTGAATATTTAGCGGAGATTTTTTGTGTGATGTCCGGATGGTTCAGGCAATAGGCGGCGGCGTGTTGAATGGCAAGAAACTGGCCGGAATCTGTATTGTCTTTTACATCCCCGTAAGCCTTGACGAGCAATGGATGCCCGGTTACGAAACCGCAGCGCCAACCGGTCATATTGTAGGACTTGCTGACCGAATGGAGTTCGACCCCGACCTCTTTAGCGCCGGGAGCGGCCAAAAAACTCAATGGTTTTCCCTCAAAAACAAGCCCCGCGTAAGCGGCATCGTGGACGACAACCATTTTGTTTTTCTTCGCAAATTCCACAACCCGCTCGAAAAATTCCGGCGTGGCAGCGGCCCCGGTGGGATTGTTCGGATAGTTCAGGACAAGGACCTTGCTTTTTCGCAGCACTTCGGCGGGAACGGACTGAAGGTTGGGGAGAAAATTATTTTCCGGAGCCAGCTTTAAATTATAAACCAGCCCGCCATAATAGCGGGCGTGTGTGCCAAAAACGGGGTAACCGGGCACGGTCATCAGCGCGAAATCGCCGGGATTGATGAGGGCGGCCGGTAGAATCGAAAGCGCTGCTTTGCTGCCGATGGAATGGATGACCTCGGTCTCAGGATTGATGCCGCCAACGCCAAAGACGGTATCCATGTAGCGGGCCGCGGCTTCCTTGAGCATCGCGTCGCCATTGTCGGCGTAACCGCGGTTTTCGGGTCGCGCGGCTTCCTGACACAATTTGGAGATCACTTCCGGAAATGCCATTTCATCGGGTTCACCCACTCCCAGGTCAATAATTTCAGCGTCTGGATTCAGGGCCATGGCAGTGCGTTTGGCCCGCTTAATTTTCTCAAATTTGTATATATTTTGAGATTTTCCATAGTGGGCGCCACCAATGCGGTCGGCAAAAAGATTCTGGATATATGATTCGGACATAGTGTCAGTGTTTCTCCCTGATTCAGCCTCCAGTATCGGAGAGACCTTTGGGTCGTCAAAGGATGACGAAAATTGAGTTCGACGGTCAAATTAAAAACGAGTTGTGTATGGGCGGAACCGCTCGAAGACGGGAAAGACCCGTGTCCCGATGAACCGTTGGCTCGTCGGCTGAGCAATGAGCGAAGCCGGACGATTGTTCCGCGAAAATGTCCGAGCGGACTCATGTCCGCTGCTACAAAAAATGAGGTTCACGGGCCGGTGAGCAGGTCAAAAAAGAACAGGGAAGTTTCGATGAACCCAGCCACCGAAGCGCATCGGGCTTTGCGGGATAAACCGGAACGACGGACAACGGCCGCAAGCTTTGCGCTAGGGCTGGGCCGTATTTTCAAGGGCGGCGGCCAACACTTCGTCCACAGTTTCGGCAGCGATGAATATCAGGTTCCGCTTCACTTCTTGCGGCAATTCGGGCAGGTCCTTCTCGTTCAGTTTAGGGATAATGACTTTTTCAATTCCCGCGCGGGCGGCGGCCAGGGACTTTTCCTTCAAGCCGCCAATCGGCAGGACCAGACCGCGCAGTGAAATTTCGCCTGTCATGGCGACGTCCGAACGGACCGGTGTGTTCGTGAAAAGGGAAGCTACGGCGGTGAACATGGCAATGCCGGCGGACGGTCCGTCCTTTGGGACGGCGCCGCTGGGGACATGGATGTGGATATCAGTATCTCTGAAGGCGTTGGCGTTGATGCCCAACTCATTCACGCGGGTACGGACCAGGCTAATGGCAGCCTGGGCGGATTCTCGCATGACATCGCCGATATGGCCGGTGAGCTTGATGTCGCCACGGCCGGGGTAACGGGCTGCTTCAATATGCAGAATTTCTCCGCCCGTGGGCGTGAATGCCAAACCGGTTACTACGCCAGGTTTGCTTGTTTTCAGGCGCGTTTCCCGAATATAGCGCTGCGGCCCGAGGATTTCCCGCGCCTGCTTGACCGTAATCGTCACTGTCTCGCGTTCGCCATGGGCAATTTTGGCGGCGACGGCGCGGCAAATGGAACCAATTTGCCGTTCCAATTCGCGCACGCCGGCTTCATGGGTGTAATCGGCGATGATTTTGTCCAGGACCTCGTCGAGGAACGCGCATTGTTCGAGTTTAATGCCGTTTTCGTGAAGCTGGCGCGCGACCAGATATTTCTTTGCGATGCGCAATTTTTCAGATTCAGTATAGCCGGGAATTTCGAGGACCTCCATCCGGTCACGAAGGGCGGGCGGGACAGGGTCCATGTAATTGGCCGTGGCGATGAAAATGACCTGCGACAGGTCGAACGGCACATCCAGAAATCGGTCCACAAACGCATTGTTTTGCCGCGGATCGAGCACCTCAAGCAGGGCGCTGGCGGGATCGCCCCGAAAGTCCGCGCCGATTTTATCCACTTCATCGAGCATGATCACAGGGTTGCGCGTCCCGACGCGGCGCAATTCCTGGATAATGCGGCCAGGCATGGCCCCGATATAGGTGCGCCGATGACCGCGGATTTCGGCTTCGTCACGAATGCCACCCAGGCTCATGCGCGAGAACTTTCGTCCCAGAGCGTCCGCGATGGATTGGCCCAGGCTGGTTTTGCCCACTCCGGGCGGGCCCAAAAAGCAGAGAATCGGACCGCGTCCCTTTGGATTTAACTTGCGAACGGCAAGGTACTCGATCAGCCGGCGCTTCACCTTTTCCAGGTCGTAATGATCGCGGTCCAGAATTTTTTGCGCTTCGTCCAAGTCAAGGTTATCCGGGGACATCGTTGACCAGGGCAAATCGGCCAGGGTTTCGATATAGCCGGCGATGACTGAGAATTCGGGGCTGGCCGGCGGTATGACGTTCAGGCGGCCCAACTCCTTTTCAGCTTGTTCCAAGACCTCTTTCGGGGGCTTCGCATCCTCCAGCCGTCTTTTGAGTTGTTCAATCTGCGCCTGGGAACCGGGCGAGTCTTCTCCGAGTTCCCTTTGAATGGCGCGGAGTTGTTCACGCAGATACGCGTGACGTTGAGCGTCGGTAAACTGGGACTGGACGTCTTTTTGAATTTTTTGCTGAAGTTGGGCGATTTCCAATTGGGCGGAGACACGGACCTGCACGGAGCGAACGCGCTTGACCACGTCCAACTCCTCGAGGAGATCCTGCTTTTGTGGAACATCCAGCAAGAGGCTGCTGGCGAGGAAATCGGCGAGCGTTCCGGCGTCTTCAATATTATTGAGCAAGCGTTGGGCCTCCGCCGGCGTTTCCCGCGCCACACTGACCAACCGCAACGCGCTGTTGCGCAAACTGCCTATGGTGGCTTCCCATTGTTTATCATCCTGCGGAGGCGCGTGGGACTGCAGCTCTTCAATTTCAGCTCGAATAAACGGCAGCGTGTGGGCTACCCGGGTTATTTTGATGCGCCTCAGGGCCTGCACCATAATCAAAGTGCTCTGCTCGGATTGACGGAAAAGTTTTAAGACGAGGGCGGCGGCGCCCACCTGGTATAAGTCAATCGCCGCGGGATCGTCTTGTTCCGGGTTGCGTTGAGTGAATATCCCGACGACTTTGCTTTGGGGCAGCGAGTCCTGCAATAGCCTTCGGGATGAAACGCGCCCGACGGTCAGCGGCACAACGGTTCCGGGAAAAATCACCATGTTTCGCAAGGGCAAAACCGGGATAGTCGTGGGAATGATTTGCGTCTGCGCCTCCTCATTTCTCGTGACGGCAATGACGGGCGGGTTCCGCGTTTCGCGGCCGGTTTGGGCGCGGGTGAGCAGTGGGTTTTCCTCCAGTTCCATATCAGGCCTCGCCGCGCAACGGCAAATAAATCCAAAGCAATCCATTTCCATGGGTGGCGCTAACGCGCGCGGTATCAACGGCCATCGCCGAGAGGTCCAATTCCCGTTCGAACGGTCCGTAATCAATTTCCATGGCGAGCACCTGCACGACCGGGCACATTTCCTCCGCCGGCTCAGGCGCCACGCGCCGTCCGCGAATCATCAGGCGCCGCGCTTCCACTTTGAGTTCGATGGTGTCTTTGTCCACTCCCGAGAGGTCGGCGCAAATAGCAACGCATTGTTCGCAGCGGTACACGTTTATGGACGGCGACCAAGGGGTGGCGGCTTTGAAATGCGAAAATCGCAATTTCATCATTTCATAAACCAAGTGCCCTACCCGGCCGTGAAGCTGGTGGAGGTGAGTTTTCGAAACGTCGCTCATATTATTTCCTTTCCCTGGCGCGTAACCACTCTAGCCTTCATTTGGGGTTCGTTCAAACGAAGACTTTGGCAGCAAAGCGTCTTTTGACCTTTTACCCAAAGGTGTAAATTAAAGCGAAAGGGTTACTGGAACCTGAAATGAATTATGCCTCTGCGGTGCCATGAACGGGCGCGGCATTGCCTGACTCGATTCTATTTTCAGCGGGCGAGGGGATTCCCGCGCCGGCGTGGGGTCATTTCCCGCAATGGGTAAAAGCTCTTACGATGCGGTGGTGGTTGGCGCGGGGCCGAACGGGCTGGCCGCGGCTGTCCGGCTGGCGCAGGAAAAACTATCGGTGCTGTTGGTCGAAGCCAACGACACGATCGGCGGCGGGGCGCGCTCGGCTGAATTGACTTTGCCTGGATTTATTCACGACGTCTGTTCCTCAGTCCATCCGCTGGCGATTGGCTCGCCCTTTTTTCGGAAATTGCCGCTGGAACAATTCGGCTTGACCTGGATGCATCCGGAAATTCCCCTGGCGCATCCGTTGGATGGGAATCGCGCGGCAGCGTTGCACCGTTCCATCGAGCGGACGGCGCAGGAATTGGGCGCGGACGGACGGGCCTATGAGAGGCTGATGAGTCCACTCGTGTTGCACTGGGAAAATGTCGCGGCGGAGTTTTTACGGCCGATGTTGCATCTGCCGCGCCACCCGATTCAGTCCGGTCGTTTTGCCGTGCGCGGCATGCGAGGCGCCGCGGCGCTCGCGCGGAGCTGGTTTTCCAATGAGGGGGCGCGGGCGCTATTTGGCGGATTAGCGGCGCATTCTTTTTTGCCGCTGGAAAAGATGCCGTCAGCGGCCTTTGGACTGGTTCTTGGCATGGCAGGGCACGCGGTGGGCTGGCCGATTCCGCGCGGTGGATCGCAAAAAATTTCCAATGCCCTCGGCTCGCTATTCAAATCGCTTTCCGGCGAAATTATCACCGGCTGGCGTGTTGCAAATATCCATGAAATTCCAAAGGCAAGAGTCGTTTTGCTCGACCTGACGCCGCGGCAATTGGGGCCGCTTTTGGGGGATAAGATGCCGCCAGGCTATCGGCGCAGGTTGGAGAATTTTTCATACGGGCCGGGAGTATTTAAAATGGACTTTGCGCTGGATGGACTGATCCCCTGGTCCGCGGAGGCGTGCCGGCGCGCAGGCACCGTTCATGTTTGCGGGACGCTGGAGGAGGTCGCGCGAAGCGAACGCGACGCCTGCCGTGGCGAGCATACCGAAAAGCCGTACGTTTTGCTTTCGCAACCCGGCGTATTCGATCCCACGCGCGCGCCACAGGGCAAGCAAACGGTCTGGGCTTATTGCCATGTGCCGCACGGGTCAACATTTGACATGGGACCCCGCATCGAAGCGCAAATCGAGCGATTTGCGCCCGGCTTTCGCGACAGAATTCTGGCACGGCATACGGACAATTGCGCGGACCTGGAAAAGAAGAATGCGAACCTCGTCGGCGGCTCAATCAACGGCGGGGCAACTGACCTTTGGCATTTGCTTGCGCGTCCGATAATCCGGCCTGCCCCGTACCGGATGCCGATTCCCGGTTACTACATTTGTTCATCTTCAACCCCGCCCGGCGGGGGTGTGCATGGAATGTGCGGGTTTTATGCCGCCGAGACGGCGATAAAGGATTTGTTAAAACGTTGAAGTTCCGATTGGGTTAACGTTCTGAAGGCAACTTATGGCCGGGGATGGAGCACGTCGGAGGTTTGCCGACGGGATTTATGGAGTACGTACCGCCGGATGGGCAAACGGGCCAACGGCCAATAAAGGGTATCAGATCCTGTTTAGTGGGAATAGCGCCATTGGTTTTGCTGTTTTCCAGCGCCCACTCGCGTTTTGCCCCCTCAATCATGCGGAGATTGTTAATACAGGCGTTGCGCTGAGCTGTTTCGCGCGCTTTAACGAAGTTAGGGACGGCGATGGCGGCGAGCGCGCCGGATACCACGGCGGCGGGCACAATCGCCGCGGCGGCGTAGCTCTCGCTGCTGTTGCCCACGGTCACGCAACCGGAAGGCGTAACCATGCCCACGGAATAGGCAGAGGCCGCGTGATTTCCAAACGCCGACTGTATCCATTGCGCCCGGGCGGCTTGACGGCGGCCGTTGGACATGGCTTTCTTCTGGATTTCCGAGATCGTTTGACCGAAGAGACTGCCGATGTAGCAAAAGTGGTTGCCTTCGTCAGGAATGTTTTGGGAGAGGCGCTTGAATTCGTCCGTGCTCTTTAATCCAGGTTCCTTGCCATTTTTGACCGCAATGGCTTGCTCGATCAGGTCGTCCGACGATGCGATGAAAAGGTAACCGGCGCTGCTCGCGGCGCTGGGTCGAAGCTGGATTGGCAGGGGCAACGGTATTGGCATTGTGCGGATCTTCAGACCCGGTTTGTCCACGGCGGTGGCCATGGGTTTGTCTTTGAGCGCCTGGTCAATGCGATTGAAAATAGTGTCGTCGTTGACCTTGACGACGAGCATCAAACCGGGCGCGGGAATCTCCATGCCCGATCCCCGGGGATAGGGAATCGAGATATTGTTGGAAGCGTCGAGCGTGAGGACCAGGCCGAATTCGCCGCCGAGAGAATTGAGGAATTGGTCCCATTTGATGCCGGTTTTCTTTTCAAATTCACCGGGAAATTCCCGCAGGCGCTGCTGCGCGTTGGTCATGCCAGAATTGGCCGCCTCCTGTTGGGCCACGGTCCAGAGCAACGGCACATCCAAGTGTGTAAAAAGGGCGAAGGCGGTATCTTGTGGCAACAGGTCCAGGCCATCGAGCGGTTGAGGCGACTTGCCTCCGATTTCCCAGAGGAAGCCGGTGCCTTTGCCGGGATAATGGTGCAGAACGGCTTTGTTGCGGTACAAGCCCGGCTCAATTTCGATCGAACTGGCGCCCACGCCACTGAGGTCCTGGATGCCGCTGTCCTGGATGAGATGACCAACGAGATTGAAGCCCTGATTGATTTTCTCGCGTTGTTCATCGGTGATCCCGGGCAGGGAACCAGCCGCTTGCCGCCAGTGTTCGGTTTTGGCCGCCAGATTTTGCAACCATTGGGCAGTGCTCAGGTAGATGTAGAAGTTGCCGCCCGGGTCCAACTGGGAAGTGACTTCGTCGAAGCTCGTTTTTTCCGCCGAAACAATGGCGGGCTTTTGGCTTGTCTGATTTTTCGAACAACTGACGACCAAGGCAACAACCATTCCGGCCGACGCGAGCGTGGAGATGCAGCGAACAAATTTTGTTTTCATAATGAACGATTTGCTTTTTAACCGAAACCGTCACCGCCTGAACCAGGGCCAAATTGAGGTGGTTGCTTCAAAAATGTAAAGGGGAAAATAGCGCACTCGCGCGCCTCGCGCCCAATCCGCCGTTCTGGATGGCGCGGATGAGGCCATGGCTATTGACCCTGTTTCCATTTCTGGCTATCGAGGGGAAAATCGAAAGGCTTCAAGGCGGCTCGATTGATTCGCCCTGAGGCTGAAGCCGTTAATGACGATGAAAGCACGAGAGAGGTCGTTTTGGAAACCGACCCTTGACATGCCAAAAAGCGGCCTGATAACTTCGCTTGATGCGTGACGCGGTTGAAAATCATTTTTAGAAAGCGTCGCTATCACTATCATAATCAATATCAGCAACTGAAAGGTTCATTATGGCTGCAATTCGTGGCGTTATCTCGACATTAACAAGCGACGGCAAGGAGGCAATGGGTCCGGACATTCTAATGTATCATTACCCGGACAACTCCATTGTCAGCGGAACTCTTTTGACGGTGGAATCAAACCATTTCGCCGTCCTGAAATCGCGCGGGGCGGTGCTCGACATTTATGAAACCGGCCAATTTCCAATTCAGACACCTGACAAGCCGCTGTTGGGCTCGTTTACGCAGGCGTTTTTTGGCGGACAGAGTCCATGGCAGTACGAAGTCCTCTACGTCAATAGAACGAAAATGGTCGTCAAGACATCCGGCATGGCTTTGTCCCGGGAAATGGCGGAAATGGGTTATGAGGTTGACTATTACTTCCATGTGGCGAAAAAGGATGACGCGCTGGCGCTTGTGACCCATATGCCGCAAACGGGCCATTTCGTGACGACGTCCCAGGTGAATACGTACGCCGGACCGGTTGTGGAACAGGCGATCAACCAGATCGTACAGTTAACGCCGCTGGAAAGCGTGAACGAAAAGATCCACGAGATCACACAATTGGTGCATGACCATTTGCAACAGTTTTTGACCGGATTCGGAATCACGCTCGACACGGTAAAAGTCCTGGTATTTCCCAAAGACGAACGCATGCGGCAGCTCATTTCGCTAAAGGCTTTCGGCTTGAGTGAAGTTGACGCGGTCCGCTATTACACCGCGATGTTAATGGCCGAACGCGGTGTGGTTTCGGCGCCCAACATGGCAATGGGAGTGCCGTTTAACATTGGAGGCGTTTCGCAAATTCAGATACCGATGAACCTTGGGCCCACCGGCGCCGTTCCCAAAGTAGAACCCCCGAAATCCTCCGCCGGAAATTACCCGCCCAACCCGCCAACGCCACCCTCTGATCCGGGCTTGGAGGATTAGTTGTATGACCTACCAACTTCCCGGTGAAGGATCTCCGATTTGGGAGACCTGGACTATGCTCCTGAATGGGTACGGGTACAATTGGTATCGTGTCGATAACCAGGCACGAGCGGACGATTTGCTCGTGCGCCAGAAGGCGGGGTATTTTCTCGGCCTTGCCGGTTCAAAACTGCTCGAAGCAGAGACCGCGTACCAGCGAAAATATCTTCCGCCAGGAACGCGCGAGCATCCGTTTCCGCCTCCGGACAACGTTGCCGCACATGCGCGCCTGCGTGAGTTGCGGCAAGCCGTTTTGTCAATGGAAGGCGTTGTTCGTTCGCTCCCTGCTCCGCCTTCGGACAAAATCTGGCAAAGGCACCGCCTTGAAATCACCACACTCCAGAGGCTGACCGCCGCGGACGTGGGACTCGTCGGCGTGGCAAAGGCCCTGGCCGATGAAACCGAAAAGACGACCGTTGAGCAATGGAACGAGAATGAAACAGCCGAAAGGCTCATTGGGATTCTCGAGGGATTCAAGAAACTGGTCGAAGAACGGCGAATGATGCTGCTGGTCGAGAGTGTATAATTGCCAGAGGTTGATCCCCCTTCACGCCGCGCCGCAGGCAAAATCGAATGCGAACAACTTCGCAACGCTCACTGCACCACTTCGACAGGCATGCCGACCCAGACGAGCTGGCTTAAGTACTCCGCGTCCCAATTGGCCAATCGAAAGCAGCCGTGCGATTCGGTCCGGCCAACTTCCACGGCATTGGGTGTGCCGTGCATGCCGTAACCGGGTTTGTCCAAGCCCATCCAGGCGACGCCCACGGGATTTTTTGGGCCGGGTGGCAGGACGAGTTTGTGGCCGATTTTTTGCAGTTCGTCGGATTCCGGGAACAGATCAGGATCAACAGTGTAATTTGGGTTTTGAATGATGACCGTCACATGCAGTTCGCCCACGGGACGTTTTTCAACTTTTTTGGCAATGCTGCACGGAAAGTGCAGCAGCAAATTGGTGTCCTGGTCAAACGCTTCGAGATATCGGTCGGACAAATGGATGACCACGAATGCCGCTTTCCCGTCCGCATCAGGATCGGGATAGGCGACATCCGGAATCTGCAGCGCCGTGCCGGCGGTGATATTTGCCCAATCCACGTTGGGGTTGAGCTTTTTGATCAACGTGGGGCTGGAATGGGATTTTTCGGCGACCAATTCCAGTTCGGTTTCGTAAGCCAGCGAAGATTGTTCGGACCTGGCGAGCCAGGTTGCGCCGAGCGGTTGGAGGGTGGCGAGGTCGTTTGTGCTGACGGTGTAGGAGGTCAGGATGGGAGCATTGAGCGTGAGATTGGACCGCGTCTGGTCATCCAGGTCACCGGTGACGGGAAGATTTTGGATTTCCTGAAAGACTGAGATGGCTTCGCGCGTTTGCGAACCGGGGACGCCGTCAATTGAACCTGGCGAAATCGCGCGCCGGGCCAGGGCGATTTGCGCTTCCAAAATACTCAGCACCGGACGCGGAAAATCCGAGGGCGATTGGCGTGAGATGAGCGGCGGTTGCGGTTGCAGTTGCGGTTGCGGCGAAGGCGCGGGGTTTGGTTTGGAAACTCCCGCCGCAATGGATGCGTCCACTTCCGCGGCGATTCCATGGTCAAGGCTTCCTTTGGCATGGTCGTTTTGACTTCCATGGCCATGCTCATGGCGCCAGAAGAGGTAACCGCCGCAGGCGATGAGAACCAAAAGCGCGAACCGGCCGAAACCACTTCCACGTTTTCGGCGAGCGGGCTGGTATTTTGACTTCTGTTTTCGGGCCACAGGCGAGTTTTAAGATTTGTTCACGCGGTTGCAAGCGCAAGGTTTATACCATTGGATCCATTTCATTCCGTAGGCGCAAATTGAATTCGCCTCGTGAAAAACGCGGTTCGCCAAGCGCCATAAATAACGCCCGTCGCCAGCCAGCATAAGCCAACGATAATCGCCCATTTGCCGAGACCGGCCCAAAGATAAGCGCAAATGCTGAAACCAAGCACGGGGGAAATAAAATTCGCAACCGATTTCCAAAACGAATTGGGCTCTGCGCGCAAAAAATAATGAATGAACGCGGCCAGGTTGACCGCCATGAACGCCAGCAGTGCCCCAAAGTTCAACAGCGTGCAACCAAAACCGTAAGCATCCACGTGTTCAAATTGTTGTATTGCCTTGAGGGATAACGCGGCGACAAGCATAATTACCCCGATCAAAATGATATTATTTGAGGGAATCCGCGTCCGCGGGTTGACCGCGCCAAAAAATTTCGATGGAATGGCGTTGTCGCGTCCCATGCTGTAGAGCAATCGTCCCGCGCCGAGGTGCGCGCCGGCGCCCGATCCGATGCTGGCGACCAGCAGCGCCACATTGACCGTGAAGAAGAGCCATGGACCGCCCGCTTTGCCGGCCACATATGAAAAGGCGTTGTCTTCATCCGGAAAATTCGCTCCGGGCCAGATCAATTGCGCAACATAAACCTGCACGGACGCCAAGGCGCCGGTAATCAGGCAAACCAGAACGGTCGCCAGAAGAACATTCCGGCGCGGGTTATGCGCTTCCTCGGACAACATGGATACACCATCGAATCCGATATAGGTGAGCACAGCCAGCGCGGCTCCGCTGCGCACGGCTGAGAATGAGAACGTGCCTGGATCATAAAACGGCCGGGTGTAATCCACCCCATGAGCCGGGCGATTCAGCCAGAGATAGTGAACGGCCGCGGCCAGAAATAATATGATTACCACACTCAACGCCACGGTGATGATGCCATTGGTGCGCGAACTGGCTTCGATACCGCGCAAATTCATGGCTGTGAAAAGGGCGGTGAACAGAACAATAAGCAGGCAGGTTAAAACGGCGCCCTCAGTGGAATCTGAAATTTTCGGCAGCAACGCCATAACGGCCCCGGCAATCCAGATTACGCAGATTATCGGATTCATGATGTAATCGAAAATGATGCTCCAGCCGACGAGATAGCCCAAGGCCGGATGAATTTCCCGGCTCACATAGGCATATGCCGAACCGGCGCTGGGGTAAGCGTTGGCCATGCGCCCATAACTGATGGCCGTGAAGAGCATGGCGACCATGCCGATGAGTATGGCGGTGACGACGTGTCCCTTGCCCGCCACCGCCGCCGCGCCAAACAGCGGCATGGGCGCAGTAGGCTGAATGAGAACGATGCCGTAAAGAATGAGACCGCCCAGTCCAATCGCGCGTTTCAATCCTGGCTTTCGCGCGACAGGAGCGATCGTGGGATTGGTTGGCATGGAATTGTGTCGGCCGGGCCGTTTTGCGGCTGATTTTGGCGGTGAATTGCGCGGTTTGTCAACGTTACCCTAATCCTGGAACCGCCTTCGCACGGGACAGGCCACGTTGTTAAAAGCCAACTGGCTGGCCAATGGCGTCAAACTACCCATCAAGCGCCCACGCATCAATAATGAAGGGATGCCAATCTTTGGCGCTAAAAATAACATGAAAATGGGGACTCGCGTGCGTTGATGGCATAATCAAAAACCTTCCCAGTGTGTTTGATGTCGCGGAGGGACGATGGACAGTAGCCGCGGCCGGCGGAAAGCCAGGTCCGCCCCGGCCGGCCCGGTAATTGTACATTTTTATTTTTTGGTTTGGCGCGATGTGTCCTGTTTTTATCATCTCACCAGGATATTCAAACTCACGGGGCCTGTTCAATAAGGCCAGTTGGAACTTTTTGAAACCCTGGAGGGTGACGTTGAGCAGGAGATGGCCGGCGTTAAGACAGGAATTCACTCGCGAAGCGCGGAAGGGACGATGGAATGACGCCGTTTTTCGACCGTCCTTTCAGGACGGGAAGAGGAAGCAAGGGCAATCGTTTTCACCACAAATATTTTTCATCATATTGGACCCCGTGTTTTCGAAGGAATGACGCATTCGTTTTGGAACGAGGCTAAACCCTTTTTGTGGCAGGCAGCCATTGCCGCGCGCGGTTATTCTCGACGTTGCGGCCCATGGCTGCGGCGGGAGCGGCGCTGACTTCATTAAAAAATAAACTCTCCGAGGCCACCAGCATTTGCTTGAGGCCTTTTGGCAACATCCGAAAGTCCGGATATGTGCATACGATTGATTTCAACATTTTTGCCTTTCTTCCCCAACGCCATTTTAGACGCGCGTACCCGGGGAAAGGATTCAAAAATATTTTATGAAACTTTGGAAAGGGCGCGCAATTAATGCGCAGGCTGGCCAAAACGATGTGTCTCATTTTCGAACAGTAAGGCGCTTCGGGCCGGATTAATGGTTTGTTGGAAAGAGCGGATTGTCGGCAGGAGGTTGCCCTTTTCGGACAGCGGCCCGGGCCGGGAATTGAATTGCGCCTTTCACCGCGCGCGGCTCCGTTCGCTTACTGTCTCAAAAATTTTGCGACCGCTTCAGTGCGGGTGCGCACGCGGAGTTTTTCGTAGATGCGACGGATGTAGGTATGCACTGTTTCGTAACTGATCTGGAGTTTTTCAGCGATTTCTTTGTACATCAAGCCGTGGCTCAACAGGTCCAGCACCTGTTGCTCGCGTTCGGAGAGATTTTCCGCAGCATGCGTCGGCGCGTTCTTTTGAAACGATTGCACCACTTTGCGCGCGATATGGGCCGTCATGGGCGAACCGCCGCGTTGGACGTCCCGGATGCTATTGATCAGTTCCTGGCTCGTTGTGCGCTTGAGAAGATAGCCACTGGCCCCGGCCGCCAGGGCCTCAAAAATATTGTCGGTGTCCTCATAGACCGTTAGCATGATAATATGAAGTTCCGGGAGCAGTTTTCTCAAATGACGCACGCATTCGACACCATTCATGCCGGGCAAATTGATGTCCATCAAAACGACGTCCGGTTTCACGGAAGGCAATTCCTTGAGAGCCTCCTCAGCGCTCGGATACTGGCTGATGCAGCGGAAGCCCTCAGCCCGGTTCAGGACCCGCGCCAGCGTGCCGCGGAGCTTTTCGTTGTCTTCCACGATGGAAACGGAAGTTGGCATTGGTGACCAAATACACAATAACCTCAAAAATAACAATGAGGAGAAATATTTAAGGACGGCTTGAGGCCATAGTGAATGCGCCTAAAAAGTATCTACGGCTGAAAGATTTGCAGGGATTAATTGGCCCGAGTCAAACGCCCAGCCGGGACCGGGAGTCGTGCCGCGTCCAAGCAATTATGCGCGTTGTGGCCCGTTTTGGCACGGTAACGGCAATTGTAATTTATAAGTAATTGATTCTGAACTACTTATTTTGTTTGCAAAGTTGTATAAAAGAGACTTAAATTAATTCGTTATGTCGAACGCTTCAAAAGTTTCTTCGATAGCAAACGATTTGTTGAAGAATTCTTCGCTGTACCGCGAATTCCAGGCCGAGCGCGCGGAAATCCTTAAGCATAAATGGATTGAATCCGAGAAAGCCGGTCACGACATCGGATTTGAGCGCGCTCTAACCGATTGGATCATTAAGCACCGTCCGGCCTGGCGCGAGGCCCGCCGGAACTCGAGCAATAACTAAATCCTCTTCTCCTTTAAGGCAACCCTGTGAGGTTGCCAAGGACATATGAACATCAAGCGCGAATCCATCGTCATCCTGGACGCCGGGGCGATAGGGCGCGCGCTTACACGGATTGCCCACGAGATCGCCGAGCGCAACGAGCATTCCCCGGACGTGGTTCTCGTCGGAATTCCAGCCGGTGGCGACGTCCTTGCGTGTCGTTTGGGAGAACTTCTGGGTGGCATCTGGAAACATCCCGTGCCGGTCGGGAGCCTGGACGTTTCGATGCACCGGGACGACCTGGACGGGCGCGCCGCGCCTCAAGTTCACCCGACGGTCATGCCTTTTGATGTGAACGGCAAGACGGTCGTGCTAGTGGACGACGTTTTATTCAGCGGACGGACCACACGGGCGGCCATGGACGCGCTCAATGATTTTGGCCGTCCAAAGAAAATCCAGCTTGCCGTTTTGGTGGATCGCGGCCATCGGGAATTGCCGATTAAAGCGGATTTCGTCGGCAAAAATGTCCCGACGGCTCCCGACGAAAACATCCATGTCCGAATTGGCAAAAAGGACGAGGTGGTATTGGAACGGGAATGAGCTGGAACAAAAAGCATTTGCTGGACGTCGAATCGCTGACCGCGGAGGAAATTCTCACTGTCCTGGATACCGCCCGGGCGTTCAAGGCGGTGGGGGAACGGGCGATCAAGAAAGTCCCGGCCCTGCGTGGCAAGACGGTTGTAAATTTGTTTGTGGAGCCTTCCACGCGCACGCGCATCAGTTTTGAACTGGCCGAGCAACGGCTCAGCGCGGACATCATTAATTTTTCCGCCGACGCGTCATCATTCAAGAAGGGCGAAACACTCAAGGACACGGCGCTGAATCTTCAGGCGCTGAACGCCGATTTTATCGTCATCCGGCATAGCGCCAGCGGGGCGCCCCACTTTCTAGCCCGGGTGATGGGCGCCCGGGTCATCAATGCCGGCGACGGCGCCCATGAACATCCTACGCAGGCCCTGTTGGATGCGTTCACGATCCGCGAACGCAAGGGCAAAATTGAGGGACTCAACGTGACGATCCTGGGCGACATCCTGTACAGCCGGGTGGCGCGTTCAAATATCTGGGCGCTGACCAAATTGGGCGCGAGAGTCACGCTTTGCGGGCCGTCCACGCTGGTGCCAAAAACGTTTGAAAAGATGGGATGCCGGGTCACATACGATGTGGAAGAGGCGTTGCGCGACGCCGATATTATTCATCTGCTGCGCATTCAGCATGAGCGCCAGCGCAAAAGCATGTTCCCGGGCATTGGCGAATACACTCTGCTTTTTGGTCTCAACAATGCCAGGCTCGCGAAGGCCAAGCCGGAGGCCCTCATTATGCATCCCGGACCGGTGAACCGAGGCGTGGAAATTGACAGCGAGATCGCCGACTGCAATCGTTCGCTGATTTTGGAACAGGTTACCAATGGATTGGCCGTGCGAATGGCCGTCTTGTTTTTACTCAATGGGGGCAAGGGCGCGCAGGAGGTCAGCCCATGAGCCTCGTATCCTAAATTGAGGATTCACACGCCAATCGGGTGCCACGCCGTTTTAAATTCCACCGTATCCAGAATCCAATAGGGGTCTTGGGCGGCGGGAGCAAACCATTCGGCGGCGGATAACGAATGATTTGCGTAACGTTTCAAATTGGTCGCGACACCAGATTGCAAGTTGATGCCTAACTCCGATTCGCCAATCCCATCCACGATGGCGTTCACATCCATATGCGCGGCGACGTGCGGCGCCAGTTCGCCGCGTTTTCCGGCGAGAATGTTTACAACGCCGCCGGGCAAATCGCTGGTGGCCAGGACTTCGGCAAAGGTCAGCGCCGGCAACGGGAATTTTTCCGAAACGAGCGCAACCGCGGCGTTGCCGCTCAGAATCACTGGGGCGACAAGCGACACCAGGGCGAGAAGCGAGGGCTCATCCGGCGCGAGCACGGCGACCACGCCGGTGGGTTCAGGAGTCGTGAAATTGAAATGGGGGGAGGCGGCGGGATTCACCGTCCCAAACACCTGCTGATACTTATCAGCCCATCCGGCAAAATAGACGAGCCGATCAATGGCCAATGTTACTTCCCGCCCTGCCCTGGCGGATGTGGCGCGGGTCGAACGCCCGATTTCGTGGGCCAGTTCCGCGCTTCGGTTTTGCAGCATTTCGGCGGCGCGATAGAGGATTTGGCCGCGATTATAAGCGGTGGCGCCGCTCCAAACCTCGAAAGCCGCGCGGGCGGCCGCAACGGCATCGCGAAAATCTTTGCGCGAGGCATGGGAATAATTATCGAGGCGGTCGCCCGCGGCTGACTTCGCGGGCAAATATCGCCCGCTTTCGCTCCGGGGAAATTTTCCGGCAATGAACAATTTGTAGGTCTTTTTGATTTCGAGACGCGCGGGCATAGGAGCTATTTGGTTTTACATAATCCTGCAATAAGCAGAAAGTCCCTGCAATCCGCCTTCACGGCCAAAGCCGCTTTCTTTGTATCCCCCGAACGGACTTGTTGGATCAAACTTATTGTAGGTGTTTGCCCAAACCACCCCGGCGCGGAGTTTATTGACCAGCCTGAAAATCTTGCTTCCCTTGTCCGTCCAAACGCCCGCGCTCAGGCCATAGGGGGTATTGTTTGCGCGCTCGATCGCTTCTTCCGGCGTGCGAAAAGTCATCACGCTCAGCACCGGCCCAAAAATTTCCTCCTGGGCAACGCGATTGGCCATGGTCACGCCCGTCAGGAAGGTGGGGGGGAACCAATATCCTTTTGCCGGCAAGGCGCACGGCGATTGTGTCAGGGCGGCGCCCTCGTCCATGCCGCTTTGCACGAGCCTTTTGATCTTGTCCAATTGCGATTTGGAATTGATTGCGCCAATGTCGGTGTTCTTGTCCAGCGGATTGCCCACGCGCAAAGTCCGGATGCGGTCGCGCAACTTTCGGATGACCGTCGAATAAATTCCTTCCTGGACAAATAGCCGGGAGCCGGCGCAGCAGACATGGCCCTGGTTAAAATAAATTCCTGCAATAACCCCTTCGATGGCCTGGTCAATGGGAGCGTCCTCAAACAAAATATTCGCCGCTTTGCCGCCCAGCTCAAGCGTTAGCTTTTTATTTGTCCCGGCAAGGGCCCGCGCGATGCGCTTGCCCACGTCGGTGCTGCCGGTAAAGGCAATTTTGTCCAAACCCCGGTGGTTCACGAGGGCTGAGCCGGTATCGCCCGCGCCGGTGATGATATTCACGACGCCATCGGGCAGTTCCGCTTCCTGACAAATCCGCGCCAGGCGCATTGCCGTAATGGACGTGGTTTCGGCCGGTTTGAGCACGACCGTGTTTCCAGAGGCCAACGCCGGCGCAATTTTCCAGGCGGCCATGAGCAATGGAAAATTCCAAGGGATGATCTGTGCGGCCACACCCAGGGGCTGCGGATTTGCGCCGGGAAAAGCGTATTTCAATTTGTCCGACCAACCGGCGTGATAAAAAAAGTGGGCGGCGACGAGCGGCAAATCAACGTCGCGGCTTTCCTTGATGGGCTTGCCGCC